>JAITWL010000190.1 GCA_031285285.1 Deferribacteraceae bacterium
CTTAGCCATTGTCATCGCAAGAATATGTGATGAGATGATAGCTAGAAATTCTGGCCGCTTGAGCGGTGCTGTCTGTTTGAATCGTGAAGGATCGAAAGTCATCTTAAAGTCGTCAGTGCTTTCTGCGCCTGTCACTACAAGCTTGAGCTGCGTGAGTTCATTCTTGCTCATGCTATCAAGGCAACCAGGGATGGCAATAGGGATGCCTGCGCCCATTGTGACATAGTCTACACCTGCAAGCATGCAGCCATAGAGCGTTGCTAATGTGTCAGTCTGGGTTTTCTCCAGCATATTGACGCCAATCAAGCCATTATGACCTTCTTTCGCAAGAAAAATCTCTGTGAAGCCACCAGCCACTATCAAATCTTCCCGTTCATGACTCATTTCTGGTGTCTGCATTGGGATTTGCATATAAGGCTCGGCTTTACCCTTCACTTTAAAGAATTTGTCGATAATTCTTTTGGCAATTTCTTTCACTGGAAACGCGGCTAATGCGCGCCTAACATGACCTTCAGGGTCACCAAGCTGCAAACGTCTAATCAAAATCTGATCTAGACACAGGCCAGACACTACCCCTAGGCCGCCACTGCGCGCTGCCACTGAAGACAGCTGCCAATTGCTGACGCCGATACCCATACCTGCCTGTATAATCTGAGGTAAATTCAATTGAAACTCCTACATTCTAAATGCAAATGTGAGAAAAATACTCAGACTTACAGTACTATCCAGAAGGTTTTTATGCAAGGGGAAAGTTTAGACTAAGTCAAAAATATTTTAAAAATTAGTCTCACTTATGTTGAAAGTGCTTATTTTTGCAAATCTTTCTAAAATATTAATTTCTTTTTGTTGCAAGTTTTTTAAAAAACTATAATATAGTCTACAGTGAACACTTAGTGTGGCAGTTCTACAGTTCAAAAGACTAGCCTTTTTTCCCTTCTGTAAGCCCTTATTGGCATTTATGGATGGGTTCATTGAGTGATCTTATAGAATCAGGGGGCAAGCCGTGAAGTTTTACTATGACACGAAATTTTGTCAAAACCTAGATTTTTCACTCAGGCGAGAGTGGCTTGAGACCAATGGCATGGGCGACTATGCCTCTAGCTCTCTCGTTGGATGCAACACACGGAAATACCATGGTTTACTGGTTTGCGGAGATGGATATCCAGATAACCGAGCCGTGTTGCTATCTTGCGTGGAAGAGTCGCTCGTAGACAGCGATGGGGAGCATTTTTTCTCCACTCATGCCTATCCTAGCGTTTTTCATCCAAAAGGCTATGAATGCCTTGCTAGCGCGACTATTGACCGTTATCCACAATTTGATTACAGCTTTCCAAATGGTGCAAAACTTTGTAAAGAGCTAATGATGCTAAAGGGCAAAGCCGCTGTCATCCTACGCTACACTTTACAACATGATAAGGCACTTACGCTAAACCTGCGCCCAATGACGGCCTTTCGCCATCAACATTCGCTCTCGCATCGTAATAACAACTTCAATGCTGATTTGGAGCAGCTGAGCACAGGTGTCAGGCTGCGACCTTATCATGGCGTGTCGCCACTATGCATGGAAGTGGATGGCAAATTTAGCTTCCACCATGAGCCAAGCTGGTATTATAATGTGGAATACCATGTGGAACTGGAACGCGGCTTTGATTTTCGCGAAGATCTCTTTGTGCCAGGCGTTTTCAGTATCACATTACAGCCGGGTGAGGCTGTTTATTTTGCTGCAAGCACCAGCTCATTCAAGGCTATCAGCCCTGATAAGAGCATGGCGAAGGCTTGGGAAGCGGAGCTTAATACTCGCAAAGCTAATGTCACTCTGGAAGAACACCTTGCCGCAGAGGGCGATCGCTTTATATTGGAGCTTCCAAGCAAATTTACAGGCATTGATGCTGGCTACCACTGGTTTGCCATGTGGGGACGTGATGCATTTATATCACTGGCAGGGCTTACGTTTCTCGCAGGCCGAGAGGCACAAGGCGTACAGGCTCTAAAGGATGTGGGCGCAGAGATGCGCAATGGGCTTGTGCCAAATATGTTTGGCTCATCGAAACATGCCTACAATTCAGTGGATGCATCGCTTTGGTATATAATGGCTGTGCAACAGATGTTTTCCTATTCCAATAATTATCTTTCTGTGATAAAAGAAGATCTGAGGAAAGTGATTAAAGGGATCATCACAAGATATGCAAATGGGATGTCTGCTGTTGCTGATGATGTCGGCCTTGCTGTAACAATGGATAGCGAGGGCTTTCTTGTGGTGGATGGAGGGCGCACTTGGATGGATGCCTTTGTGCATGGCACTCCTGCGACACCGCGACAAGGCTGCCCTGTGGAGATAGCAGCACTTTGGTATAATGCGCTATGCTTTGATCAAGAGCTGGCAGAGCTCTTGGGCGATGGACGCACTGTAGATATAGATTTGGCAAAGATGCGTGCCACATTCAATGAGCGCTTCTGGCTGGAGGATAAGGGCTACGTTGCCGACGTTTGGCGTGATGGCCATACAATCGACGAGCTACGTCCGAATATGCTCTTTGCTATATCGCTTCCTTATGCTGCGCTTGATGAAAAGCACCACAAGCGTGCTTTTACAGCTGTGAAGGAAAAGTTATTGACGCCCTATGGCCTGCGCACACTTGCGCCTAACTCTGAGGGCTATATAAAACATTATCGCGTGCAGGAAGATGGCAGCAACAAAGCTTCTGATAGGCGCGATGCTGGCTACCACCAAGGAACAGTGTGGCCTTGGCCGCTTGGTGCATACACTGAGGCTATGCTAAAAGCTACTAATGGTAATAAAACAGAAATAAAATCTTTGCTGAAAACAGTATATCCGCTTTTTACTGAACATCTGATGGATGCAGGAGTGGGTTCGATATCTGAAATCTTTGATGCGGAAGAGCCGTACAGACCTGATGGCACGATAGCGCAAGCTTGGAGTGTCTCTGAGTGCTACAAACTATTGATATTGCTCAAGCAGGCCGCGCCAGAGATATACGGGGAGTGGGAAGCAAAAATCAGACAAGGAGGAAGATGATGCGTGTCCTAATGTTTGGCTGGGAATTCCCACCATATCTTGCTGGCGGCCTTGGTATCGCCTGCCATGATATGGCGCAAGCCCTTGCTCAAAGAGGTGTCAAAGTTAAATTCATTCAGCCGCAGCGCAAAGGTATAGGGGAGATTCCCCTATCTGGTGGCTTAGAGCTGCGCTCTGCTTCTGGTACGAACGTGGAACAAGTTCGTCGCTCAGAGCAGTTCAGGCGCTTCACTGGCGAGGTTTGGGAAAAAAATATTGAGATATACTCAATAGATTCCACGCTAACCCCATACGCCACAGCGCAAAGCTATGATGAATACATGGAAGAGCTCAAGAGGCAAGGCTATGGAAACGTTACAAAAGATACATTCACTGACAAGTCAAGCGATACTGTCAATCTGAATGGCGGGTATGGTAAAAACCTGATGGAAGAAGTCTATCGCTATAGCTTGGCGGCCGCAGCCATCGCGGCGGAAGGCGATTTTGACGTGATTCACGTGCATGACTGGATGACTTATCCCGCGGGCATCATCGCGAAAATGATATCTGGCAAGCCACTTGTGGCACATGCGCACTCTATGGAACACGACCGTAGCGGACATAAGGTCAATCACACCTTGGCTCATATTGAATGGCAGGGCTTATCGGCTGCGGATCTCGTGGTGGCAGTGAGCCATTTCACGAAGAATATCGTGATGAATAGCTATCTCATCCCTGAGCACAAGATCAAGGTTGTGCATAATGCAGTGACTAGAAGCGAGGCACATAAGCAGTATCATATCCCCGATATCCTTAGACAGGAGAAGCGGGTGCTATTTATGGGACGCATAACTTATCAGAAAGGGCCTGATTACTTTGTGGAGGCCGCGCGGCTGGTGTTGAATAAAATACCAAGCGCACGCTTCGTGATGGCAGGCACTGGTGATATGATGCTGGGGCTGGTGCGCCGTGTCGGCGAGCTGCGGATGGGCAGCAAATTTAACTTTACGGGCTTCATGGGGCGTAGAGA
>JAITWL010000209.1 GCA_031285285.1 Deferribacteraceae bacterium
TTTCACAAAGTTATTCTCGATCTGGGGCCTTGCAGCTTTGATATGATAGAACAGGCTGTAGATGGCTATATCTATAGATAAATAGCATTTAATCAAAAAGAACAGAACGACTCTGCGAAAAAGCTAGATATATTGACAAATCTCCGTGGTAAGGTTATCCTAACAAAGCTAAAAAAATAACTACGGAGGACAGGGATGGATTACAGAATAGAGTCGGATTTTATTGGAGAAAAGAAGGTGCCAGCTAATGCCTATTATGGCGTGCAGACCATGAGGGCGATGGACAATTTTCCTATCACGGGGCAGCTGATTGATCCAGCAATGGTGCACGCTATGGCTGTGGTGAAAAAGGCTGCCGCCGCTGCAAACAAAGCCGTCGGCCTGATGGATGCCAAGATAGCAGATGCTATCATCCAAGCCGCAGACGAAGTGATAGCTGGCAAGCTACGGGATCAATTCACCGTGGATCCTATCCAAGGCGGCGCAGGCACATCCATCAATATGAACACCAATGAAGTGCTCGCCAATAGGGCGCTTGAGATCATCGGCCGCGAGAAGGGCGACTACGCCACTATCAGCCCTAATGACCATGTGAATCTCGGCCAGAGCACTAATGATGCCTTCCCTACAGCTATACACGTGGCTGCGCTAGACCTCTTGGACAAGCTATTGAAAGAGATGACGCTGCTCTCGGCAGCCTTTGGCAAGAAAGCTAAGGAATGGGAGCATGTGATAAAAATGGGACGCACACATCTGCAAGATGCAGTGCCCGTCTGCCTTGGTCAAGAATTTGATGCCTACAGGCGTGTGGCCGATCGCGATATAGCCCGCATTGCGAAGACTCAAGATAATCTATATGCTATGAATATGGGCGCAACAGCCGTTGGCACTGGCCTAAATGCTGAGCCAGCTTATATCAAAGCCGTGGCAAAATGCTTGGCAGATTACACTGGCCACCCGCTCACCACCACCGAAAGCCTTGTGGATGGCACTCAAAACACTGATTGCTATATGGAAACCAGCTCTGCACTGAAAGTATGCATGCTGAATATGTCTAAAATATGCAATGACATCCGTATGATGGCATCTGGCCCTCGATGCGGCCTATATGAGCTGCTCTTACCTGCTCGCCAGCCCGGAAGCTCCATTATGCCAGGCAAAGTGAACCCTGTTATGGCAGAAGTGGTCAACCAAGTGGCTTTTCAAGTGGTAGGCAACGACCTCACCATATCTATGGCCTGCGAAGCTGGTCAATTTGAACTAAATGTGATGGAGCCTGTGATTGTGCATAATCTGCTGCAATCTATATCTATCATGACAAATGTATTCCGCGTATTCCGTGAATACCTGCTGGAAGGGCTGAAAGCAAATGTGGATAAGATGCAAGCATATGTGGATGGCTCTGTGGGCATCGTGACAGCGCTAAACCCACACGTTGGCTATAAAACAGCCTCTAAGCTAGCTAAAGAAGCTATAGAGACAGGCAAGCCAATCCGCGAACTGATCCTGCGTGACAAAGTGCTCACCGAAGAGCAGCTAGCGATTATCTTGAACCCAAAAGAGATGACTACACCAGGCATTGCAGGCGCAGAGCTTTTGAAGAAGAAATAATCTTATAAGGGGGCGAGCTAAATCGCCCCCCTTAGTCAAATTGACTAAGCTTTTTGTTTGTAATACATATCTGTCAATGAATCCTGTAATACTTGCGAAAAATTGATATGTTCGGATTCTGCAAAAGTGTTTAGCCAAGCAGGAATTGTAAGATTTTTTCGCACAGCCTTATTCCCATATTTTTCAGCATATGCAGCTATGTCCAGCGCAATCATGCTTACAAAGCTACCAGCCTCAATGTTGAGGTCTTCAGGTAGGCTCGCAACAGGTGCTGGGTTGCCATCCTCTAACTCATCTAATACCCAACCAGAAGCAGCATCAATAGCCATAAAAATAGCGTCAGCGAGAGTGTCACCGCCAGTGGCGCAACCAGGAAGATCTGGGATTTCCACAGCATAAGCATCATTTTTTTCATCTTTGTAAAAAATGGCAGGATAAGTTAATTTCATGTTTAAGGCCTCCCTAATCCAGCTTGTTTCAATATAGCGTTTATCACTATTGGTGCAATATCCCCAGGGTGATATGGTATAGTAACCTTGCCAGGCTTATTTGGGTGTACATAGTGATGGTGTGAACCCTTAGAATTTTTGAATATCCAGCCATCATCTTTTATTATTTTATATAATACGCATAATACGCATTATGTCAATCTTTACTTTTCTATCTTTTCCGCCAACCCAAATAGTTCCTGCCTAGAATGTATCTGTAGCTTGGAATATAGCGATTTTCTATAGCTTTTCACAGTGTTCACTGTGGTATTCATGATGCTTGCCATCTCTGGATTGGTGTAGCCTTGCATAATCAACTCTGCTATGCGGATTTCAGATCTAGCAAGCTTATCAAAGGCGTGTGCTTCAAGGCCACTAGCCTTATTGCTTGGCTCAATTATATGCTCAGTGGGCGCTTGAGGCTCGGTATCTTCGT
>JAITWL010000218.1 GCA_031285285.1 Deferribacteraceae bacterium
CATCTTCGCCCTTAAAGGCATTAAGCGAAACATAGCGAATATCGCCAGTGCTGCTATCAAAGGCTATCTCATAATCTTTAGTTTGCAAGACTATTGGCGGTTCAGCGGTAACAGTTGCAGCCACAGGAGGCGCAATAGCTGTGACACCTTCTGGTGATGTGCCATCTTGTGGGCTTTGTGTGGCAATGCCTGTATCTGGCGCAGGTGTTGGCTTGACAAAAAACATATTCCAGACAACAAAAAACACTAAGCAAAGGCCGATTGCGATAATCGTCCTTACTATTGACTCCTTATCCATAACTACATTACTTCCTTCATCTTATTCTCTTTGACCACAGGATCGTAGCCACCCTTAGAGAAAGGGTGACAGCGGAGAATGCGCCATACCGCCATAAAAAAACCCTTCACAAAGCCCTTCACCTGAAAGGCCTCTATAGCATACGCAGAGCAAGAGGGGTAAAATCGGCATTTGTTGCGACCCAGCAGGGGAGATATGCAGATCTGATAAAATCTAACGATGCCTATGGCTAGCATTATTGGCAGCTTTTTTGGCTGCAACCTGCTTAAAAAGTGCATCAATATCTGCCTCCAGCGATGCAAAATCGGCAGTGCGCGCTTCTGGCATAGCTATAAGCATCAACCAAAAATCTTGCGGAAGCAGGTGGCGGTGCTTCTTAAAAAGCTCTCTCAAACGGCGCTTAATCTTGTTGCGCTCCACTGCCTTCTGGCTCACTTTCTTGCCGACTACAAAGGCGACTTTCAGTCCCTCACGCCGCACACAGGCGATGCGCAAGAGACTACCCCTATAGTGGCTTGCTCTAGCAAATAATGCAAAGTTTTCCTTGCCTCGAAGCCTAATGTCACTATTAATCATGGGAATCGCAGCAAGCATAGTAAACTGGGGCAAGTATGCCACTCTGCCCTGTTATTAATCCTATGGTCTGCAAATTTAACACTAAGCAGAAACCAAACGCTTGCGTCCTTTTGCTCTCCTGCGCTTCAATATTAAGCGCCCACTTTTTGTTTTCATACGTGCACGAAAGCCTTGCTTACGTTTCTTCTTCAAATTGCTTGGCTTTTTAAGGGTCTGCTGTTGCATCTTTACCTAACCTCTATTATTAATGTTCATTAAAAACCGTTCTAGCGGAATGAAATCCTAGCAGTTGCACAGGTATTTGTCAATAATTATTATAAATTAGCAGGGTCAGCGTTCCTGCTCTTTTAATCCTCACCATTCTAAGAAAAAGTCCTAACAAAAGAAACGAAGCTGTTGCAATGATGCCACTTATTGGATTAAACCATAAATCGCCAGTTTTTGAAAAAATAACAAAGCCTCCTGTAGTCAAAACAGTTGGGAAGGCATCTTCCACAGCATGCATCAGCACGCAAGGCCACACAGATTTAGTAAGCCTAAATATCTCAACATACATAACTGACCAACAAACCATCAATAAACAGCCAGTCAAGAGCATGCTAGCCCTTGATGTTGATTCAAAATAGCTATCTGGCAGAAACACCATATAATATGCAGCATGCCATAAGGCCCATATGAGGCCTGAAACGATATAAATGAGCCAGTCGTTTGTTTTTAACGCTATTAATTTTGGCGTCAGATAGCCACGCCATGAAAATTCCTCAAAAAGATTTTTTGCAAGATTGCCTGCAACAGAAATTGCGGCTGTTGCGAAGAATATATCCATTGTGGCTACAGATATGTCAACACTTCCAAAAATAGCCGCAAGCCCGATGGTTGCCACAGTAACCAGTGGATACACAGCAATTGATACAATATAAAATACTAAGTTGCCTTTAAAATTTGGCTTGATGCCTGTGTCTTTGCCATCTCTGCTGATTATCCGCAGTATAATTCCTGTTAATAGTGGCAATATCAGCCATAGCCCCATGCCTAAGGAATTGCCTTGTGTTTGCTCAGGGATGGCAGAATCAACCAACACTCCTATCCAGCCGCTCGCAAGGGTCATTACAATGAAAATAAAGAGATTTCGTTTCATCATCATACATCCTTATTTCTTTGTGGCTATATCAACCCTGCGTGCATGCTCTCCATTTCGTATAGTCTGCTGACGACGCGTTCCACATCCTTTACGCTGGGGCTTTCTTGCAGCATGGCGATAAGCGGCTTTTGGGAAGTGGTGTAGAGCTTGATTCGTCGGTCATAGAGAACATCTAGCAGCCATGTGAAGCGCTGCATTGTGTGGCGATGCTTGAAGTGTTCCTCATAAATATCGCTTAAATATAGGCTTTCCCATTTGTTAGTCAGCTCAATATAGTCTATATATGATGAGGCCGTGCCACAGAGATCCTCAAAGCGGAATGCCACAGCCTTTTCCCCGCTGCCTATCACCTTGAAAGGTCTGCCAGAAAGCTTGATTTCGCTTTCCTCATCTTTGAAAGATGGGTCAGCCTGCCGCAAATAGCCCAGTATGCTTGGGTGAGCATCTGCATCAGAGGAAAGCAAAAATAGCCGCTGATCATCACTGAGCCTGTTCAGCGCCCGATAGTCATGCTCAAAAGTAAATGGGATAACCTCAAATTTATGCTCAATCAGCTTAATGGCAGGCAAAAAATGATCATGAAAAATAGGATCAGGTTGGAGCTGATCAGGCCTGTAATTAGATGTGAAAATGAATGTATGTTTCCTTTTGATAGCTCTTTGCAAGAAACGTAGCACCATCATAGTGTCGCCAATATCGTGGACATGAAATTCATCAAAACAGATGAGTTTGTAAGGCGCTAACCATCTATCAACAACAAGCTCAAGGCTATCCTTGCTATCAAGCAGCTTGATGAAGCTTTTTAGAAATTCATGAAAATGCAGGCGGATCTTGCTACCTTTATAAGCCTCAAGACAGGCATCCATCACAGAGCTTTTGCCCCGACCAGGAAGCCCCCATATATAAATACCAGTAACTGAGCCTGCAGGTCGCGCAGTCGGCTTTACAAGAGCTAGGCTTTTGAGAAAAAAGCTCTGCTTTTTCAGAAGGCCACTCGCCACCTGAATGGCTTTCACTTGATCTTTATTTGCGGCCATGCCACGCTTTTCAAACTGTGCTAGTGCATTTTGTGTAAACAATATATCACCTTTAATTCGACACTGGTATGGTCACCTTGCCATTATCCAGTGTTATCGTGATTTCAAAGCCTGTAATCTTTGCAACATCAGCTGAGCCTTTGCTTATATAAAGGCGCAAGTGCTCATTAAGCTGTTGCAGCGGATATTCGATGCTGCCATTCTCATTATTCAAGCGAATACTGCCTTTAAATACTGATACCACTGGATAAAAGCTTGCTGGGTCAGTATTCCACTGTCGCTTTTCTCCTGCTGCGCTTGCTGTGAGTGAGCGCAGCTCGATGCCTGTCACGATACCGCCGTATGCGCTGAGATCTAGCGATAGCTCCATGTCATTTTCACCATCTGGAGCGGGCGTCTTATTATTTGAAGCATAATCGCCACTATTTAAGCTTACAAATGCTGCTTTAGCCGTGCCAGCTGTATTAAGCTTGCTATTCTCTGCTGCCACATCCACCTCAAAAGCCACATCCACCTGCACTGCAGGCGCTTTGCTATCTTTTGTTGCAAAGCCAATGCGATATTCCTTCGCTGTAGCTAGCTGATAGATGCCTGTGATATCAATAGCAGCTTGCACACCCTTGGAAGATAGCTTCAGTGGCGCAGTTGAGCCAATGCTTTCTTGCTTGCCTTTGTCATCCACTTTGTATAGGTGCAAGGCGTATGTGCCTGTTGCTTTGGCGTTCTGAGTCTTCACTGTGAGCATGAGCCGTGCGGAAGATGCATAAAAATCAGTATGCTGCCGCACTGTGGGCGTCAATACAATTTGTTGTGGCTTATTACCTGCGGTGATAGCCTTGCCATTCACCTTGTATCCTGCCTCAGCGGCCTTTAGGCGCACAGGCTTGCTATTAAAGGTGTCTGCATATATCAGTAATTCGCCACCGCCACCAGAACCGCTCCACGAGCCGCGATAGAGCCGCATATTTTTATCAAATGGCGCAGTGAGCTGCTGCCTGCATACACCTAGTATAGAGCTGCCACAATCACGCGTCAATTCAATCTTTTCTTTGGTGATAGTGCCCGAAAGCCCAAGTCGTACATTATCTGAGAGATTAAGGCTGCTTCCTGTCACGCGCCCATCAGCTGCTATGGCTAGCTGCCATATATTTTGGCTAACCTTATCTTGTAGCTTATAGCCCATATCGACTCTATAGTAGCCACTCTCCAGCGGTAGCCCTTCCGCAGTTATATTTATAACGCTAAAAAGCCGCACGCTGTCGCCATCTTTGCCTGTGGAGAGCGTTAGCTCATAGTTGCCATCGCGATCGCTAATGGCTGCATCGCCTGTCTCGCGCACAGTCACCAAGACGCCAGGCAGACGGCGGTTAGCCTGATCGTAGACTGTGCCAGAGAGGACTACATCTGTAATATTGTCACCACCAAAGGTGATGAATTCAGCCTTATTAATATATCCATCTTTGCTAAGCAGCAGTGTGACACCATTTGCCAAGTGCCCTTCGATGCCAAGCTTGCGCAGTAGCCGCCCAGAAAGCGAACCCGTGATATCCATCAGCACAAAGCCATCATCAGAATGCACTTGCATAACGTAGTTGCGTAAAAGCGCTGTTATATAATAGTTTCCCATCATAGGATTCTTTTCATCAGGCACCACGTATAGCGTACCCTTCTCGCCAACGCTCATTGTTCGCTTGCGTTCAGGCTCACCAACTTCTGCAAACTTATCATATACCACTGCTGCTTCATCCAGCCCTTTACATTCATAAAAGCGCACATTTACGCCATACCTATTCTTGCGAGGTATGTCAAATAGCGGCTGTGCTTCTTTTGCAAAGTATGCATATGTGGCCGAATGCACAGTGCAGCCATTGGATTGCTCCAGCGGTAATATAGTGCGTATCCAATGTTGACGGCCACCCGGTAGCTCATCTAGAGTAGGGAATAGATCTGGTGCTGATTGCGCAGCTAC
>JAITWL010000371.1 GCA_031285285.1 Deferribacteraceae bacterium
CCTTTGCAATGTTTCTAGAATTTGCTACATTAAGCGACATAAAGAATATTTGACTTGAAAAATACGCACCTACAGCAGTTGGTGAGTGATTATGAAAGTTTATATGCCTCTTCTGATTGTGGTTGGGCGGATTGCCCCGCCACAGACGCAAAATAAAGGGTTTGCTGTGAAGTATTGTGGCGCTTGGAAATTATCTAACAGAAGGCACACTTATTTTAGATGACATTATATATTGACAGCTTTAATGTAAAGTATTATAATTCAATGATGTGGTCAATGGAACAGAAAGCAACTTTTTCGCTATACAGGAGAACTGCCATGATAAAAGCTCAGAAAGATCTGGATCAGTATTGTGCCGACCTGACCAAAATTATCAGTCAAGCCATGCTATTGAAAAGCACGACTGACAAAATCGCCAATTTGGAAACATCTGTCCGTAACCAGGAATTAATTGTGCCTATAGTCGGCGCATTTAGTGCTGGAAAATCTACACTCATCAATAGCATATTAGGTAAAAGCATTTTGCCTGTAGCTATCACGCCGGAAACATCCTTGGCAACGGAAATGCGATATTCCGCCAACAACTATATTGAAGCAGTCAAAGAAGATGGAAGCACCATTCGTTTTGAAGTTGACGAATTCAAAAAGGTGTCAGATAACTCAGCACAATATCTGTATGCCCGCCTGTATCTGGACAATATGCAACTCAAAAACATTGAACCACTGGTGCTGGTTGATATGCCTGGTTTTGATTCCCCTCTTGATGCGCATAACAAGGCTATTATGGCCTACATAGGTCGGGCTTGTCATTACATCGTGTTTGCGAGTGTGGAAGAAGGAACAGTTTCAAAAAGCCTATTGCGCCACCTTAGGGAAATTCATGAACTGGGGCGCGGCTTCTCTTTTTTTCTGACGAAGTCTGATCTAAAAGCTCAAAGCGATATAGACAGCCTTGTGAAACTCTTCAATGACGAATTACGTGATTACTTTGATTACAGCGGAGAATCTATCCCTATTACACAGACATCACCAGACGCGGTACTTAAGATATTAACAAGTATCAATGTGGATCGCGTTTTTTTTGATCTGTATAAAGACACAGTGCAAAACCTCCGCAACGACTTGTTTGATGCCATTAATATCAAAATCAGCGCGGTGAAAAAAGATAAGAATCTGCTATCCAATGCTGTAGATGAGCTGGAAAATTCCATCGGCAAGCTACAACGCCAGACCGAGGCTGCAAAGGATGATTTTAACCGTCGCTATGCGGCGGATAACATAAGTAACGATGTAATATCCGATCTTGGAATAGCTTTAGAAGCTGAATTAGATGAACTGTTGGATGTTGCCAGGGGCCGCAATGCGGCGGCTGTTGAAAATTGCCTGAACGAAATCATTCGCACAGAGCTGAATATTTCTCTAAGCAACAGGCTGGGTAGTGTCCACCAAGAAATCATATCCAATTTTGCAGCTTCTTTGCATAGTTTGGACAAGGCTATGCGTGAGCTGGAAATAGACGATGAATTTACACAAAATCTTTCACAAGAAATTCAATCGGAACTTGGCAAGTTGAGTTTGCTATTGCCAATAGGCGGTCCCGTTGGTCTCTTGCTTAAACTGTTGCTGGCTATTTTACCTATGATTCTCAGCGATTTCTTTAAAAAACTAAGTGCATCGCGCATGGAAGAAAAATTGCGCGATATATTTATGGTAAAGGTTTTCCCACATATCAAGACTAAGTTTCGTCCGGAACTGCAAAAAATTGTTAGTGACATTGTGCACCGCATGATTGAGCAGACACATGCCCAATATGAAGAGCGAATTACGCAGAAAAAATTGGAGCTTGAAACTGCAATACAAGAGCGGGATGCAATGCTGGCTAAAAATCAAGAAGTAGCAATTCAGTTGGAAGAGGTACGTGAAGCAGTGAATAGTGTAAACCATAAACTATTACAGGAATACAATTGATATGGGCGAACACTTGATAGAACGCTTGGCGGCATTGGAAGAAATTATAAGCAAGTATGACGGATTTGTAGCAGGTGAGGCCGCAAGGATAAGACAGGATTTAAATATTGTACCTATCGAAGCCCTGCGGGAACAGTTTCAGAATTTGGCTGAAGAAAAACGCCTGCTCAACATCGGTATTATTGGGCGCGTCAAGGCTGGCAAGTCATCTTTACTGAACTCCGTCTTTTTTGAAGGTATGGACATTTTGCCCAAAGCGGCCACACCTATGACGGCCAGCCTTACTATTATCACTTATGGGGAAAATTTTTCAGCCACAGTTGATTATTTTACACCGCAGGATATTAACCATATAAGACAGGAGTACAAAAATTATGAAGCCCTTCATGAAAAGATTTTCCAACAAAAAAAACAGGAGCTAGAGGAGAAGGCACGCAAACTGAATGGCTTGGAGCAAGATGTCAGGCGGCAACTATCGGAAAATCCTTCATCACAAAGTGGAGGTATTGAAGAAAAAGCTTTGCGCCAAACAACTCAAGAGCTTAAAAATCATGCCTTGGCGGCTTCTTTTGATCTATACGCACGCATGAAACAAAGCGGAAAACTGGAGGAAATGCTGGATCGAGAAGAGTTTGAGCAGCATATCATTGCTGACAACATGGAAGGGCTCAAAGATAAACTTGGGGATTATATTGGTTCCGAGGGTATCCTGATGCCATTTACCAAGAGTGTGCGAATCACCCTATCTCTGGATTCCCTGCGTAATATTCAGGTTGTAGATACGCCAGGCATCAATG
>JAITWL010000388.1 GCA_031285285.1 Deferribacteraceae bacterium
TAAGAGGGTGGAAAAGTGGATAAATAATTACCCACGCAGGATCTTCGGCTATAGGACAGCTAATGAGCTAATAAACGCTTAACTACTGCGGAGTGGGACATCAATTTTTACAACTCACCAAAAACAAGAAATTAAGGGAAATATTATGCTTAAAAATATAACAAAAACACAAAGAATATCTGCACAATCAATAGTTCAGACATATATAAGAATCGTTGAGACAGGTTCGGCACATTTTAATAGAGTTGCTATAGAAAAAGTTGCCGATCTACTTTATGACTTTTCCAAAGAAATGTTGATAAAAACAATTAAAAACTATTCTGATTATTGTCAAGAGTATCATATAAGCAAACAATTTAGATATGATAGTAATACATTTTTCAAGTCAGGAATTTTTGCTTTATACCTTTATGACAATGCTATTAATACCGACCATTTAATGGCTTATGAATGCAGCAGTGGATTTACGCCACAAGGAAACTGTAAGTCATGCAGAAATAAAATAAGTTATTGTAAATATTGTAATTTTAATAAAAGTCGCCAAGACATGGTGGGAGCTTGCTAATGGCCTAAAAGGTGGAAACTATGCAAGTACCAAAGGAAAGATGGCTCTTTATCAGTGAGTGGATGTCTAAAAATGAATCCAAAGTTAGGTCTTTTGTCTATAAGAGGTACTATTTAAATTACTCAGCATACCTAATAGACGATTTTATTGCTGAAGCATATATAGTAGCTTATGAGGCACTATCTATATGCAGAAACAAGCCATTTGAAGGTTATTTTTGGACACTATTTAAGCAGAAATGCAAATCTGTGCTGGCAAATCAGCCACATAAAAGCTTTTTGATAGGCAACGATGTTAGAGACTCCTATGAAGCTAACTATGATGATGAAGATGGATATATGGACGAACAGTATGCTCAGACCATAGCTAAATATTTGAACATATTATTGCCACCACAAAAGCAGATATGCAGGCTTATTGCGTTCGCAAACGAGCCTATAAGGCTGGAGGATATAGCAAACGCTATTGGAATTACGTATAAAGCAGCTCTGGCAAGATTTAATAGCAGTATCAAACGGATAAAAGAAGCAAGATTGTATGAAGAGGAGCATATATGAATACTAATGTTTACCTTACATCCGCAGAAGCTGCGGAATACACAAGGTTTAGACAACAGACTATCTATGATATGGTCAAGCTGAACCGTATTCCTCACATAAAAGCTCGAAAGAAACTACTATTCAATCCTGCTGAACTTGAGATATGGCTTAACAACGGTGCGACCGATGAGGTAGCTAAGAGCATTATGAATGCACGTAGACACATAAGTACAGCTTTGTTAGAAGTTGCTACTAATTCAAAAACTGTGGCAATTTGTAGCGATGTGGATATTCACTCAATTATTGAACAAACTTTAAAAACCTTTTTGGAGACAAAATGAAAAATTTTGAAGAGTTGTTAAATAACTTTGCTGATGTGCTTGCTGAAAAGCTGGCAGATAAGGTGATTGTAAAGTTTGATCTGCAAGATCATACTGCCTACAATGATGAGGACTTATTAAGTACGCCCAAAGCTGCTGTTGTATTAGGTTTAAAATCACCTAATACTTTAAGAAACTGGACGAAAAAGGGTTTAATCCCGCCTGTTTATAATAAAACAAGTGGGAAGTATTACTATAAATATAGTGACTTAATTAGGTTTAAAAGTCGAAAAAGCTAGCCTACTCTCCACGCACCAGTGCAGCCGCGCAAAGCAGCCTGCTGCACCTGTTTTGTGATATATGCGTTTGAGGTGTGTCTGCACAGTATTCACCAGCTTGAGCTGGCAGTACAATCTCCTTATCAGTCTTGCCTTTTAAAAAGTCAGCTTATCAGTTGCAACACCTGCCACAATTTGAGCTTTGGCGGTGGCAGGTTTCAAAAAAAATGCCATCAACCAAAATTGGCTACTTGATTTCTTTGATTTTGAGCTTAAAATATGGAAATTTTGAAGGATGATGAGGATTTGGAAAGCATTTGGGATAAAAAAATACTATGCATAATAAAAAATTCTCAAAATCCTATCATGTGACATTACAACTCTATTTATAAATTTGTTAAACTCATACATAAGATTATTGTTTTGCGTTCAAAAGTAAATATCATGATTTACTCAATGAATGTGCTCAAGGATTAATATGAAACGCTTAATTATCATTACTTTTACAATCTTATTTTCGCTTACAGCTTATGCTTTGTCACCAACCAAAAATCGAGTTACTGTTAGCATCCCTCCGCAAAAATATCTTGTGGAAAAGATTGCTGGCAAACTGGTCGATGTGAACGTGATCGTGCCTGCTGGCGCTGATCCACATTCCTTCGCACCAAAGACCGCGCAAATTGAAGCGCTTGCTAAGTCTGATCTATATCTTGCGATTGGTTTTCCCTTTGAAGGCAGTATGCTGCCACAAGTCGCAAAGAGCATGAAGATAAAAATAGTGCAGACTAGTAATGGTATTAGCTTAATAGAAGAAGAGCACGAAGGTGAGCTAGATCCACATGTGTGGACTAGCCCTAAAAGCATGCTGATAGTAGCTGAAAATACCTATCGAGCCTTAGTTGAAAGCTATCCAGCATGGGAAGACAGCTTCGATAAAAATTATACTCAGCTTAAGAGCGAGATAACGCAATATGATACAGATTTGGCAGCTGCAATTGCCAAGAGTAACAAGATCTTTATGGTGTATCATCCTGCCTATGGCTATCTATCGCGAGATTATGGTTTAACCCAGCTCGAAGTGGAGCATGAAGGCAAAGAACCAAAAGCCAGAGAACTTGCAGAGCTTATAGGCAGAGCTAAAAGCACTAAAATTAGGCTTTTCATCGTCAGTCCACAACAGTCTTCCGCAGCTGCGCAGACTATAGCGAAGGAGCTAGGTTTGCAATTGACTGTGATAGATAATCTAAATGAGGATTGGGGCGCGACCATGCGCACAGTGTGTGAAGCTTTTGCTAAGTAATTTAATTTTATTAATAGTGCTACATGATTATTACTACCAATGATTTTGAGAGGTGTCCATGCTTTTTGGTATGCTTAAAGATGATGTTATGGACTATTTCAAAATGCGTAGCCATTATGGCTTTCTTGTTGTCTTTTTGTTCTGTGCCATCCTCACTGCACGGCTTGCCTATTTGCAAGTGTTTCAATATGAAGAACTAGCACGGCTATCAGAGAACAATCGAGTGAGGATAATGCCGCTAAAGGCTGATAGGGGCTTCATCAAAGATCGCAATGGCTTCTTGCTTGTGCATAATGCGCCTGGCTATGAGGTGGAACTGGTTAAGGAGGATGTGCCAGATGTAGATGACTTGTTGGATAGACTTTCGGCTGTTATTGACTTTGATAGGGCACGTGTGCTTCGCGGCATCAATCAGTCGACGCTTTATGAACCTGTACGTATAGCTCGTGGCCTTTCATTTGAGCAGTTTTCTTATCTAATGCAGCATTCAGCAGAATATGCGGGGCTACAATTCAATATAGACCCTATGCGCAGCTATGCTAATGCAGATATACTCACACATTTGCTTGGCTATATTGCAGAAGTGCCTCCTGAGAGAGTAGATGGATTACTGGTATTGAAAATGCCTTTGATCTTGTTCTGCGTGGGACTATGGGTGTGCAGCAGGCGGAAGTGGATAGTGTGGGTCGCATCACAGAGATTCTAAGCCAAGAAGCCCCTATATCAGGTAAAAATATAATCCTAACTCTTGATTATGGCTTGCAGAGCTATGTATCGGAGCTTATGAATGACCGTGCAGGCGCTGTAGTAGTGCTTGATAATAATGATAGCTCTGTGTTGGCAATGTATTCCGCGCCTACATATGATATAAACTATTGGGCGCCCTTTATGAGCAATGAAAACTGGGCAAAGCTGAATAACGACCCAAAAAAGCCTTTGCTTAATAGGGCTGTGGAAGGTGCATATCCGCCTGGTTCAGTATTTAAGGTTCTTGTGGCGCTTGCAGGTCTCTCAGAGGGTATAATTACACCAGACACAGAGTATGTTTGTAATGGCTCGTATAGATTTGGCAATACAGAGCATCGTTGCTGGCGAGCAGGTGGGCATGGTCATATTAGCCTGCGGCGGGCACTGGCAGAGTCTTGCGATGTATATTTCTATAATCTAGGTGTTGCCATTGGTATAGATAAATTGCATGAATATGCCATAAAGTATGGCCTAGGTCATCTCTCAGGAATAGATTTGCCTAATGAAAAGACGGGCATCTTTCCTAGCAAGGCATGGAAGCAGCGAGTGCTAAATGAGCCTTGGTGGCCTGGAGAGACTGTAAATATATCAATTGGTCAAGGCTATACCACCACCACACCTTTACAAATAGCTGTTATGTATGCCTCTATCTTCAATGGGGGCACGGCATATGTGCCTCGCATTGTGGATGCTTATGAAGATCCATACACAGGCGAGCGAACACAGCTACCAGCTAAGGTGCTATCTAGCAATCCTATTGATCCAAA
>JAITWL010000397.1 GCA_031285285.1 Deferribacteraceae bacterium
CGTGGCTCGTCTTGTGACACCCCCAAACCCCATCTTGGGGTTTTAAGGATGTAACCCTCTAATATGCCGCAAAAAGCGAGCGGCAACATTTACTATAGTATGTCATGCTACATTTTCACGCCATTGTCAAGTGCAATAGCACAAGAGTTTGACTTGTTTATTAACTGCAATATGTAAATTTTGTGCTATATTTTTATCTAAATACTTGCTACACTATCGGCTGAGGCGATGTTATGGAGACCATACTTTTTTGGCTGCTGATTGTCAGCGCTGTTGCATTTATTATACAGACTCTTATTGGTATTTTTGGCGGAGATATAGAGCTGCCTGACGAAGGTGTCGGCGGTTTTTTCACGCTACGCAATGTCATCTCATTTTTGCTTGGCTTATCTGTAGTGGGCTATTTCACTGTGCGCAGTGGCTATGCAGAGCTGCTGGCGCTGCTTGGCGGAGTTGGCTTTGGCATATTTCTAATTTTTGCCAATATGGCGCTGATGCGGCTTTTATACAAGCTGGAGCAGCGAAACGAAATCCAGCCGCATGAATACCGCGGCATATATGCCACTGTGACAATCAAAATACCCGAAGGCAATATGGGCAAAGTGGAATTTTCCCTCAACGGCCGCATAGATGAGATGATGGCCGTATCAAGCGAAGATACAGACATCGAAAAAGGCACACAAGTGCAAGTGGAGCGTTTGCAAGATAATGGAGTGCTCTTGGTGCATAGGTTATTGGTGAATTAATTTGATATATATAAGGAGTATCCTGTGTCAATGTCTATTACTTTAATTGGTATTATTGCAGTTTTGGTGATTGTGGTCTTCACCACCTTCATTGTGTTAATCTCGCGTTATAAGGTTATCCCATCTGACAAAGTCATTGTGGTTTTTGGTCTGGTTGGTGCTGGCAAATCATCTGTCTGCCAGCATGGCGGCGCTCGCTTTATCTGGCCGCTGATCCAGAGCTATCAGTTTCTTGATCTGACACCTATGACTATCGACATTTTGTTAGAAAATGCGCTATCAAAGCAAAACATACGTGTAAGCGTGCCTTCGCGTTTTACAATCGGCGTATCGACTGATCCACAAATCATGCAGGCTGCGGCAGAGCGCTTAATGAGCATGAATCAGAAGGAGCGCGAGGATAACGCCCGCGATATCATATTTGGTCAGCTTCGCGCCACTATCGCCACTATGGATATTGAGGCCATCAATGCAGACCGCGAGGCGTTTGAGCTGAAAATCATGGAAAACGTTGAAAGCGAGCTGCGCAAAATCGGGCTTAGGCTGATTAACGTTAACATCACAGATATATCTGATGAAAGCGGCTATATTGATGCTCTTGGCCGCAAGGCTGCCAGTGAAGCTATCAACCGCGCCCGCGTGGAAGTGGCTGAGCAGGATAAAACAGGCTCTATCGGTGAGGCTGAGGCCAAGAGGGAAGAGCGTGTAAGCGTTGCCAAAGCCAATGCCACAGCTATCGAGGGTGAAAACCTTGCTAAGATCAGCGTCGCTCAATCAGATGCAGCGCGAGAAGAAGCACAGGCCGAGGCTGCACGCCGCGCGAAAGCTGCACAGCTCGTGCAAGAAGCAAAAGCGCTGGAAGAGGGCTATGAATCTGAACGCAAGGCCGAGATGACGCGTAAAGCGAAGGAAGAGGCCACACAGCAAGCAAACGTGATCGTGCCTGCCGAGATCAACCGCCAGCAAGTTGTGATCAATGCCGAAGCCGAAGCACTACGCATACAGAAGCTTGCGGAAGGTGAAGCTGGCAAGATGCGCACACTGGCAGAAGGTGAGGCAATGAAGATCACCACAATTGCTGAGGCGGAGTCGTTACGCATGCAGAAGACAGGTGAAGGCCGTGGTAAAGAGATCGAGCTGGAGCTTTCTGGTCAAGCGGAAGGTAATAGGCTGCTCTTGGTAAAGCAGGCTGAGGGCTTGAAGAGCATTATAGCCTCTGTGAATGGCAATGCAGAGCAAGCATCAATGCTGATGATCGTTGATAAGTTGCCGCAGCTCGTGGCTACACAAGTGGAAGCTATCAAAAATCTGAAAATTGATAAAATCACAGTCTGGGATTCTGGTACTGGCGCAAATGGTGAAAACTCTACAGCTAATTTTATTAGCGGCCTATATAAGAGCCTCCCGCCACTGCATGATCTGATGAATTCTGCTGGAGTCAAGCTGCCAGACTATCTTGGCAAGGTTGATGAAGAATTGAAGAAAGATAAGGAATAAGCTATTGGCAAGGCGTTCTGGCGAAAGCCTTGCCTTATGTCATTAGACTTGCCACGAAACGTTGTACAAGCCTTAGAGGGAGAGCGACTCCGCTCTCCCGCATTAGTCCAGTGGGGATTATTGCGGCTTTGCCGCAATGGGTGACCGAGGTCGGTCGCCTACAAAGGCGTTGCGTGACAAGTCTAATAAGAGGAGTCTTTATGATCTTTGATACTATTATTAATTACGAGCGTTACAAGCTAGCAAAGCCTTTTGAGCTAGCCTTCGAGCATTATCTTTCGCTGAGTATAGATGCACCTATTGGATCTATGGAGCTTGGCGGCGGGGTAAAGGCTGCCATAGCAGAATATATGACAAAGCCAGCTGATACCGCCATGCCAGAAGCGCATCGGAACTATGTAGACATACAGATATTGCTAGCTGGCGAGGAATTGATCGGCTGGTATCCTGAGGGCATGCTGTCAGTCAAAAAAACATACGATGCGGCAAATGATATAGAATTTTATAAGCAACAGCAACCTTTGCATTCTTCCTGCTTTTTGCCTATGCAGACAGGATATTTTGCAATTTTTTATCCTTGGGATCTTCATATGCCGCAGATTAGCGTCTCTGGGTCAGCGCAGGTGAAAAAGATAGTTTATAAAATACCAGTAGAGAGTATTTGATCAATATCATGAATATAAGAGCATATGATCTGCTGATTGTTGGGGCTGGAGCTGCAGGGCTCAAAGCTGCCATAGCAGCCAAGCAGGCAAACCATTCATTAAAAATATTAGTAGTCACAAAGAAAAAACTAGAGAATGCGGGTGTTTCAGCGCAGGCGCTCTCTGATCGTGGCACCTACCATGTCGCGCTGGAATATACCAAGCCGATCACGCCTGAGTCATGGCGGTATCACTCGCTTGATATCTATAACACTGGCATGAAAACATCTAGACAAGATCTGGCTGAAATCCTTGCTCGCAATGGCGCAGCAAGCTTTTATACATTGGCAGATCGCGGCGTGCCTTTTGTGCGCAAGGATTCCGCCTATGAGCAATTCATCACTGATGGTTCTGTCTATGCACGCGCCTGCTACACTGGGCCCGATACCATCCCCTTGGTGCATAAGCGACTGCTACGTGAATTTTGCCGCTTAAAGATAGATTATCTGGAGCATACAACTGTGGCAAAGCTAGTGACAGAAGGGCATGCTGTCACAGGCGCGGTGATTTATCGCGCGGAGAGTAGCACATTTGAAGGTGTGTCATTCAATGCCTGCATACTGGCTACTGGTGGCGGCTGCGGGCTTTTTGCGGATAATGCTGTGCCAGCGGCTGTCAATGGCGACGGCTACACGCTCGCCTATGATGCAGGGGCGGCGCTTGCCAATATGGAGTTTATCTGCTTTGGCCCTGTGTCTGCGGCTACAAAAATTCGCCTATCTGGCAGCTTTTTTAGAGCTATCCCACGGCTAATTGATGAGAATGGCAATGAGATATTGCGCAAGCACTTGCCGCTGGAAATCAAGCGGGATACGACATATAGCCTGATCTTCTCAAAAGGTGCAAATTGGGTGGCAACAAACGAACATATCTCTAAATATATTGATATAGCCATCTATAAAGAGCGCGCAGCTGGGCATAAAGTGTATATGGATCTGATGAATAATCCTGAAGGCTTTGAGTTTGACCGCCTGCCAGATGCAGTGAAGCGCACATATGAGGCTGAGATACGTGAGAGCGTAGGCGATAGACGGACGCGAGCGCCTATCTATAGGCTAAGAGAGCTAAACCCCGAGATTGTAGACTGCTTCCGTGAGCATGGGCTAGATTTAGAAAATGGCGCACCACTAGAGCTGGCCGAATCTGCCCAGTATTTCTTGGGCGGGGTATTGATAGATGCTGACGCGCGCACAAGTATGCCAAATCTTTTTGCGGCAGGCGAGACAGCTGGCGGCCAGCATGGTGCAAATATGCCAGGCGGCAATGCTATATTAGACACACAGGTGTTTGGCGCGATTGCGGGTAGAGTCGCAGCTGGGCAGGCTGCAATCGCCATCCATTCAGACAATCGAAAGCTTGAGATGGCTATCAAAAAACAAACCTCAGAAGGCTATGATATTAAGATAAATTCGGTAGTTAAAAGCAAGGTGAATAAAATCATGCAGCAAGCATTTTCGGTGGTTCGCACCAAGCAGGGCATGTTAGAAGCCGCTCAACAGCTGAAAGAGCTAGATAATAGCGATGGGCTTGATTTTGAGGCACGCTCAGTGCTCACGCTCGCCAAGCTAATAGCGATGGCCTGCCTCCGCAGAGATGAGAGCCGCGGTAGCCACATGCTTTTTGCAAGAGAAATGGACTCCGATCCGCGTCCGTTGTCCGTCGCGTCGGGCTATGAAAAGATGTTGCTATTGAAAAAGGAATAAAGTATGAAATAATTAGTGCTATTGCTACTTTCGTTTTCCTTGTTTGCCTGACAGAAGAAAAGGAAAGATACATACGCAATAGAGGTGGCGAAGCTGCGGAGCTAGATGCAGTAATCGCCTTCTTAGAAAAATCAGGATTGCTTGATGATCCCTCTATCCTAAAAGAGCTTAAGCAAATGGAAGCTGCGGGCGCTTTGGGGTTTACGGAAAAAAGGATCTATGGACAGCTCAAGGAAAAAGTGATGCAATTACAAATTATAAACAATTTAGGGAATAACTAATGAAAAATTTAAAATTTGTAATAATACTTTTCCTATCATCCTGTGCCGCTATCTCGCCACAAACTGCTATCTCGCCGCAGGAGCAAACTGATTTAGGCAACAAATATTTCCAAGACGAAGATTACACAGCGGCTGCTGCACAATATCGCAAAGCCGCCGATATAGGCCATCCTGCTGCGCAGATTGCCTTAGGCTGGCTATATTATTATGGTAACGGCGTGCCTAAAAGCTCTGAAACAGCCATGGACTTGTTCAACAAAGCTGCAGCTAATGATGATGCAGAAGGGCTAGCAAATTTAGGCATAGTTTATTTGAATATAGTGGAAAATTATGGCATGGCGTTCGAATTGTTCAGCAAGGCAGCAGCTCAGGGCAACATCTCTGCACAGAACGAATTGGGCAATATGTATTATTATGGCAAAGGCGTCCCCCAAGACTATACTAAAGCTATGGAATGGCATCTCAAGGCGGCTGAGCAAGGCGATGCTTATTCACAAGGAATAATAGCCATTATGTATACATATGGCAGTGGCGTGCCTGAGGACTATGTCAAGGCAGCGGAATGGTATACTAAGGCAGCTGAAGGTGGATCTGGCTTTGCTCAAGTGAAGCTGGGCAATATTTATCGCGATGGTAAAGGGCTGCCCCAAGACTATGTTAAGGCTATAGAATGGTATAACAAAGCCGCTGAGGATGGTTATTACTATGCTCAGCGCGAATTAGGCCTAATGTATTTGCATGGCCTAGGCTTGGCTCAAGACTATGCTAAAGCATATGAGTTGCTCATCAAGGCAGCCGATCAGGGCTATGAGGATGCAATAGATGATTTAGACTGCTATGGCAGTTATGACGAAATCTGGGAAAGCATTGGAGTTTGCTCTGATTAAATAGCTGTTGCGTCGGGCTATGAGATGTTGTTATTGGAAAAGGAGTAAAATATGAAAAAATCATTTGTCTTTGCCATATTGATACTATTTGCGATCTGCGCATACGCTCAACAGAACGTCTCACGCTATATGTTCACCACAACTATTGTGGATAACGAGCCAGTGGATACACTTTTCGACTATGTGGCTGAGCGAGGCGGTAATATCTATTTCTTCACAGAGCTACGAAATATGCAGGGCACAGCGCATCACCTTTGGTATAAAAATGGTGAGCTAATCTATGATTTCAAGATGACCGTTGGCGCACCGCGCTGGAGAACCAATTCCAGCGTGAAGGCTGCTCATTTCAAGCCTCACGACGAGTTGACAGTGGAAGTTACTAACGAAAGCGGCAACGTGCTTGCGTTAGGAACGTTGTCAATATACTGATTTTTATTTTTCAAAATTTCGTTGCAATAAAAAGTTTCCTCTTGACAAATTCTTAGTCTTGACTTAGTTTGTTACTCATGGAAAACAAAGAGATTTCACCGAGCATGGAAGACTACTTGGAAAGGATTTACGTTGCGCAGCAAGAAAAAGGTGTTGTGCGCGTTAAAGATATCTCTAAGCTCATGAATGTGCGCATGCCATCAGTAAATAATGCTATTTCGATGCTAAAGAAGCATGATTTGGTCTCCCAAGAGCCTTATGGCTATATTGAGCTAACGGACGAGGGCAAGGCGCTGGCGATGAAAATTTTAAACCGTCACGATATCTTGACTGAGTTTTTTGGTTTGCTGGGCGTCAGCCCTGATATAGCTGAGAAAGATGCTTGCTCTGTGGAGCATGTGATTAGTGAAGAAACTTTCCAAAAGCTGTATGCACATGTGAAAAAAATTAGGGCTTAATTTGTTTTGCGTCTGTATAAGATGCTTTTTTAGATTCAAAAAGTTATACGAGGTTAAGTTTTTTATATGACTATAATTAAGCATGCGGGTTCCGCAATTAAGCATGTGGACTCTGAAATTGAGAGTCTTCGAGATTTGCAAGTAGGTGAATTTGGAGAGATTGAGGGCTTTAATGCTGGCGATAATAGCTATAAGAAGAAGTTGCTCTCACTTGGGCTGACACGCGGCACAAGGGTGAAGCTTCTTCGCGTTGCGCCGCTCGGAGATCCTATGGAGGTGGAGGTTCGTGGCTTTCGTCTTAGCCTGCGCAAAAGCGAAGCTGAGATACTCAAAGTGAAGAAGGTGCATTGATGTCTGAGGCAGTAAAAACTATGACTATAGCCGTTGTTGGGAACCCAAATAGCGGTAAAACTACACTATTCAATGCTTTAACAGGTAGCACGCAACGTGTGGGCAACTGGCCAGGGGTTACAGTCGAAAAGAAGGTGGGAAGCTTTAATTATAGCGATGATACCGTCTCAGTGGTAGATTTACCAGGTATTTATGCACTTTCTGCCTCGAGCGAAGATGAAAGAGTATCGCTGGAGTACATCCTCAGCGGCGAAATGGATTTAATCCTTAATATTATTGATGGCACCAATCTTGAGCGCAATCTATTCCTTACTTTGCAGCTGGCAGAGATGAATGTACCCATGATAGTGGCTGTCAATATGCTTGATATAGCTGCGAATAGAAAGATTTCCATAGATTTAGCTGCGCTATCCAAGGCGCTTGGCTGCCCTGTGTATGGCTTAACAGCCACTAATAAAGGCGCTGCGGAAGGAATAAAGCAGAAGATAGTGGAGCAGATTGGCTTGCAGCCTATGCCATCAATAAAAGTACCGTATCCGCTTGATATCGAACAGTGGATCGATGCACATGCTTCTGAATATAGCAAGACTGCCGCCCAGTGTCACTTAGGTGGCTGCTGGGTAGCCTTGCAGCTGCTTGAACAAAATGACTTGATCATCAAGGCTGCAGAGCTGAATGGTGAATCTACAAGCCAAATGCTTGCAGAATCCATCTTGAAGCTTGATTTTGCTGATTCGCCAGAAGTGTTGATCGCTGAAAGCCGCTATCAACATATTCGTAACATCATTGATGTTGCCACCAAGACACCAGAAAACCGCGCTACAACATCTGATAAGGTTGATAGCATAGTGCTAAACCGTATCTTAGGCATCCCGCTCTTTCTGGTGATGATGTATCTAGTGTTTTGGTCGACATTAGTCATCGGCGGCTCTTTTATAGACTTTTTTGATATAGCCTTTGGCACTATATTTGTTGATGGTTTTGGACATTTATTAGAAGGGATAGGTGCTCCAGCATGGCTTTTCACCCTATTAGCCTCTGGCTTGGGTGCAGGAATACAGACTGTGTCTACGTTTGTACCGATAGTTTTTGTGATGTTTGTCTGCTTGTCAATATTGGAAGACTCTGGCTACATGGCACGGGCGGCTTTTGTGATGGATAGGTTCATGCGCGC
>JAITWL010000050.1 GCA_031285285.1 Deferribacteraceae bacterium
ATAGTAGAATAGTTGTAGAGGGCGGACTACCGCCCGACTAATAGGAAGGTATTATACATGCGTGAGATTATAACTTTGGCTTGCACAGAGTGCAAACAGCGTAACTACACAACCACTAAGAACAAGAAAACCATGACAGGTAAGCTTGAGCTTAAAAAATACTGCCGCTTTGATAAGAAGCATACGCTTCATAGAGAAAGCAAGTAAGGCATAAAGGGGTTTGGGCTTGTGTTCCCACGAAACCTCGCGTATCAGGGAAGCATTTTCTAATACGCGCTCGGTTTTCGCAAGACGAGCGAAGCGACTGAATTGCGGAGACGGCGTACCGCAGCTAGGGCAATGCCCGCGCGAGGATAAAGTCGCCGATCCTCGAAGGTCGCAGACCTGAGAATAATAGATCGTTAGCGAGCGCAGCAAAGCGATTGAGCGGATAGATAAGGCCGCGAAGCGGATAAATAAAGGATTACATCCTTAAAGCCCCAAGATGGGGTTGTCGCAAGACGAGCGTAGCGACTGAATTGCGGAGGCGGCGTACCGCAGCTAGGCTTCGCCGACGCGAGGATAAAGCCGCCGATCCTCGAAGGTCGCAGACCTGAGAATAATAGATCGTTAGCGAGTACAGCAAAGCGATTGAGCGGATAGATAAGGCCGCGAAGCGGATAAATAAAGGATTACATCCTTAAAGCCCCAAGATGGGGTTTGGGGTTGTCGCAAGACGAGCGACTGAATTGCGGAGGCGGCGTACCGCAGCTAGGCTTTGCCGACGCGAGGATAAAGCCGCCGATCCTCGAAGGTCGCAGACCTGAGAATAAATGATAAATAGGCCACTAGCTCAATTGGTAGAGTATCGGTCTCCAAAACCGAGGGTTGGGGGTTCGAGCCCCTCGTGGCCTGTAGTATAAGAGAATTCTTATGGGAATTCATCAAGTGATGAAGCACCATAACTTTGCTGGTAGAATAAAATATTGGGGAAAATGATGAAAAAATTATTGATACTTGTTTTTTGTTCGGTAGTATTGTTTGCTTGTAGCAAGCCAGAGCCAGTATGCGATTCATCCAAGACCAAAGAGGCAATAGTTGAGAGCGCATGGGCGCAGGCAGAGGCTGTTGCTGCTGAAAAGAGTGATGAAGAAAGCAAAAAGATGTTAACAGAAATTGTGGCAAAATTGAAGAAGGCCATCAGCATCACTATAGAGAATGTCACCACTGTTGAGTCTGATGAAATCAGCGCCATATGCAAGGCTGATGCAAAGATCAAGATAACTGATGAAGACGCTGTGGTAGAGATTGTGACAGAGGTCTTGACTGCGATTTTTGGCGAACAAGCAAAAGAAAAGATGATGACACCTGAAGCTATCGCAAAATGGAAAGAATTGGTAAATAAAGAACTTGAGAAGCCACACTCCTTTGGTTATAGCGTTGGTCTCTCAGAGGATAAAAAATCGCTGGTGGTTGAAGTAGATCAAAAATCATTGGGATTTTAAGAAGCTTGAGTCATTGAAGGCAAAAGGCTGCGAAGCCCCAAGATGGGGTTTGAGGTTGTGACTAAACCTCGCGTTTTCGCAAGACGAGCTGTAGGGGCGGGGTTCGCCCGCCCGATTACTTATCGGGTTTGACCCTACAATTGTGGAGGCGGCGTACCGCAGCTAGGCTTTAAGGTCGCAGACCTGAGAATAATAACATTAGGAATAAAAAAAGCATGAGTTTTAAACCAGCAGTGTTTTACAATGAAGTAAAAGAAGAGTTGGCCAAAGTCAGCTGGCCTTCTAAAGAGCAGACATTAGGCACGACTACTGTTGTACTTGTGGTTGTCGCTCTCTTAACAGCATATCTTGGCGGCATAGATTTTATATTAGCTCGTGTTGCCGCCGCAATAATGGGGTCTTAAACTATGCCAAGACAATGGTACGTAGTGCACACATATTCTGGCTTTGAAAAGCGTGTAAAAACGCTTATTGAGAAACAAGTACAGGATTTGGGTTTGCAAGAGCAGATAGGCGAAGTGCTTATCCCCACTGAAGATGTGGTGGAATTGCGCAAGGGCAAGAAGCATGTAAGCAAAAAGAAGACTTTTCCAGGCTATATCCTTGTGAATATGGAAATGTCCACTCAAAACTGGCATACAGTGAAATCAATCCCAAAGGTGACAGGCTTTGTTGGTGGTATCTCGCCAGTGCCCATTCCTGAATCAGATGTAAATGTGATGATCAACCTCGCCAAAGAGCAAGGGCCACGCATGGCATCTAAATATGTGAAAGGCGACACAGTTGAAGTCGTTGATGGGCCATTCTTGGGCTTCACAGGAGTTGTGGAAGAAGTCAACCCTGAGAAAGAAAAAGTGCGCGTGATAGTGAGCATCTTCGGCAGACAAACACCGATAGAGCTAGATTATTTGCAGGTGAAGCAGCCTAAAGCATAGATAAAGATCAGACACCATTGGGGTATTACAGATGGAAGTACGTGAAGTCAAATTCTTAGGCAAAAACGTGGAGCTTGCGCTTGAGTCCGATGAAGACATCAACGCTTTGCAAGAATTGTATGCTGATTTTGAGAAAGCTATGGGCAAGGCTGAGATGAGCGAGCTGATGGGCTACGTCGCAAGTGAGTTTGATGCTATATATCGCGATGGTGATGACGAGGCGGCCGAGGCTCTCAAAAAAGAACTGAAATTGGCTAAGATTTATATTGCTGATCCTGAGCTTATTGCTGATGCTGCTTATATTGATGATGAAGACGAAGACGACGATGAGACAGAGAACTCGCTAATGCTTACATTTGTGGCGAAGAGTATGCCGCAGGTCGAAATAATGATTACCCTAAACTCAAACTATCAGATGTGTAAATTGTGGATAGAAGAAGAGTATGAGTTATAATTTGGGAAATTCAGTGTGCGGCAGCGGAAAGCGTAGATTATGCTATTGCGAAAGTATGACGCTTGAGTTAAATTAGTTCAGGAGAACTTTATGGACGAAAGAACAAAAGCGAAACTTGAAGAGTATAGCAAAGAATTTCGGCAAATGGAAAACACAAATCTTGACATTAGCGATGTTCAGGATATTAACGATGGCGATGTTTTGATAGAGGAAGATTTTCTGATAGATGATCTTGACGAAATAAGAGATTTTGTGGAGAAAACGCGTGGAATCTTCAAGTAGCCGATTGTCTGACGAACAGTTGTATTCATTGATTAAGATATCGTTTGACAATTACATAGCAGGGCTTGGCTATGCGAAGGATTTGTATATAAGCCCTCCGTTGTTAATGAATGCAATAAAGTCATCTAGGATAGATGAATCGAGGCACTGTGATTTTCATCCAATAGTGCCTGCAAGAAGTAAAAGTGCAGCATGGTTTATGTATTGGCTAATAAAATTAAAGCCTATACAAATAAAACATAAAAGCGTAACTATACCAACAGAAGGCCTCTATATTAACGAAACTTTTGCTTTTTTTATTGCTATAAAAATATTAAAGGTGAAGTCGAAGAGTTTGTCCCAACGCTTTTTTAAGCAGTTTGTTTATATGTTGGTTTATAGAGATAATATGGCTAAGCCCTTGTTTATAACATTGCAGTTATTGCAAATAGCTGTGGAGCGTGCGCCTGAGCTGCCAATAGAATAGTTTTTATTTGCTGGCTTCTCACCCCGAGGATTCAGGGTGCAGCAGATTATTAATAAAAAACGTGGAATGTTGAGCATTTCAAAGTTTAATTAAGGAGTTAGAAGAAAATGGCAAAAAAAGTGATGGGGCAGATTAAGCTCCAGATTCCTGCCGCTAAAGCAAATCCGTCGCCCCCAGTTGGTCCTGCTCTGGGTCAGCGTGGTGTGAATATTATGGAGTTCTGCAAAGCGTTTAATGCGCAGACACAGGCTCTTGGTGATTCGATTATTCCTGTTATTATCACAGTATTTGAAGACAGGAGCTTCACATTCATCACCAAAACTCCGCCAGTTTCCCAGCTTATCAAGAAGGAAATCAAGGCGACTAAAGGCTCAGCTGTGCCTAATAAGCAGTTTATTGGCAAGCTCACTAAAGAGCAGCTCAAGAAAATTGCTGAAATCAAATTGCCAGACCTCAATACTAATGATATTGAGCAGGCGATGAAGAGTGTTGCGGGCTCTGCCCGCAGCATGGGTGTGGAAATAGAAGATTAACTTTATATATGCGCCATTCTTGCAATGGCGCATGTGTCTATTAATTTAAAGATTTTTTCAGGCCTACCTAGCCTGAGGTAAATATATTTATAGGGAGCGATGCTTGCATACAATAGCATTGCGAAAAAGGAGACCGAAATGGCAAAAGGCAAGAAATATGCCGCCGCAGTAAAAGCAGTTGATCGTGATCAGCTGTATGATGTCGTTGAAGCTATTGATCTAGCTAAGAAAGTGGCCTATGCAAAATTTGATGAGACGCTTGAATTGTCTGTTAAATTGGGCGTAGATCCTCGTCATGCTGATCAGATGGTTCGCGGCAGTGTAGTTTTACCTCATGGCACAGGCAAGACTGTCCGCGTGTTGGCTTTCGCAAAGGGCGATAAGGCGAAAGATGCACAGGCAGCTGGTGCAGACTTTGTGGGTGCAGAGGATATGGTCGCTAAGGTGGAAGGCGGCTGGCTCGATTTTGATAGCGTTGTGGCTACACCAGATATGATGGCTCAGGTTGGTAAACTTGGCCGCGTGCTGGGGCCTCGCGGACTGATGCCTAATCCAAAGATAGGCACAGTGACTAACGACATCGCGAATATCGTCAAACAAGTGAAAGCTGGTATGGTCGAGTTTCGTGTGGAAAAAGCAGGTATCATCCATGTGGGTATCGGCAAAAAAAGCTTTGATACAGCTAAATTGCTTGATAACCTCAAAACAGTGATGGACATAATCGTGAAAGCAAAACCAGCTTCAAGCAAGGGTGTGTATGTGCGCACAGTGGCTATAGCTACCACTATGGGGCCTGGCATCAAGCTTGATACTGCAAAATTACAGGCTCTGCTGTAATCGCACGATTGTGTAAACAAGTGAACAATGCAGGTTGAAGAAAGCAGGTGGCATCGCATGGCTGCGAAGGCCGTAAGCCCTGCCTAAACGTGATATTTCTATATATCCAACCCGCTCTAAAAAAATTGAAGGATTAAACTTCTATGAAAATGAGAAAAGAGCAGAAGATCGAGCTGGCTAGTGGAGTGGCCAAATCGATAAAGACCGCAGAGGGCTTAATATTGACAAGCTATAAAGGCTTGAAATTTACTCAACTCGATGAAATCCGCCGCAGTATCAAGGCCGATGGCAACGACTTTAGAGTTATTAAGAACACACTCCTCAAAAAAGCGCTAATCAGCTGTGACATAAAAGAACTGGACAACTACCTTGCGGAATCCACCGCCGTGGTAATCGTGCAGAAAGACTTTGCCGCTGCCGCCAAAAGCGTGAAGAAGTATGCTAAAGACTTCGATAATTTTGGTGTGAAAGCAGGCTTACTAGATTCTAAGCTTCTCAATGAGAGCGAAATCGGTCGCATAGCCGATCTGCCTTCTCGCGAACAGCTCCTCGCCCAGGTGCTGGCAACGATGAATGCCCCTGTGCAAAATTTTGTATCACTCATGGCAAACATTCCGCGAAGCATGCTGAATGTACTGAATGCCATTAAGGACACAAAGCAGGGCTAATGTGGCCGTCATTGCGAGCCGCAGGCGTGGCAATCCAGAATTCAAGATTATGTGACCTTCGGTCAACAGTCATTTAGGAACGCTAGATTGCTTCGCAGAGCCTCGCAATGACGAAAGAATGGAATGCCCTGACGAAAAGTGTAAGCTTAAAGCTTGCAAAAATGTGAAAAATAATTTATCATTCTAAGGAGACTAAAATGTCTGTTACTAAAGATCAAGTTGTAGAATTTATCAAAAATATGTCTGTATTGGAGCTTTCTGAATTTGTAAAAGAGCTTGAAGAAATTTTTGGTGTGTCTGCTGCTGCCCCTGTGGCTGCTGTAGCTGTAGCTGCTGGCGCTCCTGCTGCCGCTGCTGAAGAAAAAACTGAATTCAGTGTTATCCTCACTGAGGCTGGCGGCGAAAAAGTGAAAGTGATCAAAGTTGTTCGCGAAATCACTGCTCTTGGTCTGAAAGAAGCGAAAGCCCTCGTTGACGAAGCTCCGAAGCCAATCAAAGAAGGTGTTAACAAAGACGAGGCTGCTAAAATTAAAGCTGCTATCGAAGAAGTTGGCGGCAAAGTCGAGATTAAGTAAGGCGTTGTGTTCCACGAAACCTCGCGTATCAAGGAAGCATTTTCTAATACGCGCTCGGTTTTCGCAAGACAGACGCAGCGATTGGATTGCGGAGGCGGCGTACCACAGCTTGGTTCACCCAAGCGTGGATAAAGCCGCCGATCCTCGAAGAACGAAGTTCTGAGAATAATAATATCGAGGGGAGCCTTGCTCCCCTTTAGGTGTCATATAAAAGCAGAGTATGTTTTTGCATGGCGCAAACCGTTGGCAGTCTTGCATTACAAGACTTTTCATACTAAAAAATTAACTGTGTTTTGCAAAACACCGCAATTTAAACGAAGTAAGACACAAACGCCGGGATGAAAATGAACAAAAAACCAATTGAACGCGTTAATTTTTCAAAAATCAAGAAAACCATCGGCCTGCCAGATCTGATTGAGGTGCAGAAGGATTCCTTCAAATTTTTCCTCCAGTCAGAGCTCGAAGGGGCAGTTTCTATGGCAGCACCTGTGACAAACAGAATTGAGCAGGGGCTGGAAGAAGTTTTCCGCGAAATTTTTCCTATAGCTGATTTCAACGAGACCTCAGTCTTGGAGTATATTAGCTACAGCATTGAGCCGGCAAAATACTCCCCTAGGGAGTCTATAGATCGCAACACCACCTATGCTGCACCGCTGAAAATACGCGTGCGCCTAGTCACTTACATTAGCGAAGAGGGCATGACCAAGCCTGTGGTGAAAGCAGGCAAAGAATCAGAAGTATACCTTTGCGATATTCCGCTGATGACTGAGCGAGGCACTTTCGTAATTAACGGTGTTGAGCGCGTTATCGTCAGCCAGCTCCACCGCTCTCCAGGCATCTTCTTTGAAGACGCCTCAGCAGGCAAGAGCGTCACCGAAAAACATATGTATTCCGCCAGAATTATCCCTTATCGCGGAAGCTGGGTCGATTTTGAATTTGACTCCAAAAATATACTCTATGTGCGCATAGATAAAAAACGTAAAATACCTGTAACCGTGCTCCTAAAGGCTCTCGGTATGAGCGAGCAGGATATACTTTCAACTTATTACAAGACAGAAAGTATCCACTTTGAGGAGAACGGCTTTTCAAAGGCATTTGATGCCGATAAAATACGTAACCAGCGCTTCACTACAGATGTGCTTGATAGTGATGGCGAAGCTATACTCAAGGCTAATTATGCTGTCACCAAGGCTTCTATCAGGCGCATGCAGAAGGCGGGCATCAAGACTATCCGCCTGACAGCAGAAGACTTGGCTGAATCCTACTTTGCCTCTAATATCACCACTGCCGAAGGTGAAGTGCTAGTGGATGCCAATAGCGACGTGACCGAAGAGAAGCTCGACTTGCTCGCAGCTAGCAATATCACTGATTTTGAGATACTCTTGATCGATAGAGCTAATGCTGATAGCGTTATCCGTGATATCTTGGCTATAGATAAGATCAAAACGCCAGAAGAGGCGCAGATAGAGATTTACAAAAAGATGCGCCCGGGCGAGCCAGCCACAGAAGATGCTGCCCGCACGCTATTTCAGAACCTTTTCTTTAATGAAAAGCGCTATGATCTCTCGCGTGTAGGTCGCTTAAAGATTAATAAGCGTCTTGGCCTTGATATACCGCTGGAAGTGACCACACTCACCCGCGAAGATATCGTGGAGACAGTGCGTGTACTCGAAAACATCCGTGTGGGTAACGACCGCATAGATGATATCGATCACCTTGGCCACAGGCGTGTGCGTGCGGCTGGTGAGCAGCTGCAAAACCATATCCGTATTGGCTTAGCTCGTATGGAAAAGACTGTGAAAGAGCGCATGAGCATCCATGATGTGGAAGAGCTCACTCCGCAAGATTTACTTAATGCTAAGCCGCTATCGGCTTCGATCAAAGAATTCTTCGGTGGCTATCAGCTGTCGCAGTTTATGGATCAGACTAACCCCTTGTCGGAAGTCACCCATAAGCGCCGTCTTTCGGCTCTTGGTCCTGGTGGTTTGAATCGTGACCGTGCTGGCTTTGAGGTGCGCGACGTGCACACTTCGCATTATGGCCGTATCTGCCCTATCGAGACGCCAGAGGGTCCAAACATTGGTTTGATCACATCATTGACTACGTACGCGAAGATCAATGAATTTGGCTTTATCGAAAC
>JAITWL010000051.1 GCA_031285285.1 Deferribacteraceae bacterium
CTCTCCAAAATGCAATACAGACGAGCATTATGTGGGTCGCAAGAAAATTTTGGAGTGCTGCAAGAAAGTCACATTGGTGGTTAAATTTGGTGGTAAAATTAAAAGATTTTGCATTGCAAGCCATCAGTAATATTGCTACAATCAGCTTATGATAAATACTGATCATCTACAAAAATATATTGAAGTGCTGGAACGATCCTATGTATTGCTAAAGGCGAGTGTAGCTGATTCTATCGAATATGAGATGTATCGCAATTCGCTAGTAAAAAGCTTTGAGATGACACTTGAACTGGCTGGGAAGCTGCCTTATTTCGCCTCACGTAGCGCTGTTGATGCCCTAGTTTTTAAGGATATTTTTCGCAGCGCTGCGCAGCATTCGCTTTTGAGAAGCATTGAGGTAGAAAGGTGGCTAAAATATAGGGATAATAGAAACAATACTGCACATAACTATGGCGAATCCTTTGCCCAAGATACTCTAAGCATAATTGATGATTTCATTGTTGATGCTAAAAATCTAAAAACATTGATAGACAAATGATAGATATATTTATAGAAACACGCCATCTAAAAATATTAACTGACATTTTTGATACGTACTGCCCCAATGCGGAGGTCTGGGCATATGGCAGCAGAGTGAATGGAGGTGCTCATGAGGGCTCAGATCTAGATCTAGCCATACACAATCCATGCATTGCGGTGCACAAACTTCGCGAAATAATATGCGAAAGCAATATTCCTTTTTTGGTTGATATGCTTGAGTTTGATAAGCTAAGCGAAAGCTTTAAGGAAGAAATCAAACGCAAATATGTGGTGATCTATAAAGCTGGCGTTGTTCTCAGGCATGGGAGTTGACATGAGTGAATTAAAAAATGCAATACAAGCAATCGACTCAAGCCCTAGCTCTGTGGCTAAGATTGGCCTGATTGAGCAGGCTATTCGCCTAGCAGATTCGCTGGGCGAAGAGTGGCAAGCCTTTTCGCTTCGTGATGATCTCATCTCGGTGTGCACCGAATATGGCCAGTTTATGAAGGCTCTTGTGGCCTTCTCATGGTGCTTGGCCAAGCTAGATGAGAAGCCGCAAGAATATCGCTTTAATTATAGCATGGTGTGGAATTATTCGGCGCTGCTTACACGCGCTGCTGCCTTTGATCAGGTATCGCTGGAGCGCCTGCACGGTCTACTAGCTGATTTTGCAAAACGCATGAAGGCAATAGGTGCTTCAGAGCGCAATCTGCATGAGAGCGCCATTCGTATAGGCATCATTTTACGCGATAAAGAGATGACACTAGCTGCTCGCGATGGCATCAAAAAACACCACGAAGACGCATATACTGACTGCGAAGCCTGCGCACAGAATGTGCTAGTGCACACTGAGCTGTGCTTTGGCAGCTTTGAAGAGGCCATGAAGCTTGCCCAGCCACTGATTGATAAAAAGATGAGCTGCAACATGGTGCCGCTGCGCACATTTGGCATCATGATCAATTATATGCATAGGGCAGGTGGCTATGAAGAGCTGGCATGGCGGCTATATCAGCGCGGCATCAAGCTAATCGGCAAGAAGGGCGGCTTTCTGGAGCAGATAGGCAATTATCTCATCTATCTAAGCGAGGTGAAGCTCACCGAGGCGACTAAAGTCTATCAAAATAGCCTGCCTTGGGCACTGAATGAGACAGAGATGCCGTGGTCAGTCTTTCACTTTCATATTGGCGCACATATACTATTCATAAGGCAGGCAGCCAAGCGCAAAGCTGGCAAGCTAAAGCTTGATAACAGGCATCTGCTATACAAAGAACCGCCAGAAGGCGAGAAAAGCTCAAGCTACGATTATCTAGCGCTCGCTGACTATCACGCAAAAGAGGCCGATGCGCTGGCCGCAAGATTTGACAAACGCAATGGCAACAAGATAGCATCAGAGCTATTTGCTAAAGAAAAAGCATACATGCGTTATCAACTTAGGTAGTTAATTGGCCTTAAAAAAACTGAAAAAGAGAAAGTGCGCCCGAAGGGAGTCGAACCCCTAACCTACTGATCCGTAGTCAGTCACTCTATCCAATTGAGCTACGGGCGCATCCAAGAGTAATGCTTATACTATATGATTTTCTTTTTTGCAAGTGGAATTTACAATAATTTACATTTGTATCGCAAAAGCTTATTATTAAAGGATTTAAAATATTCTGCTTGGGGAGACATCAATCAGCCTTTTGCCTTCTCTGCTTTAAATTTATCCATACAGGTCTGCGAGCAGAAGAAATACATTTTATCATAATATTTCAGCCTATGTGGTGTATCTTCTGGCACATAGGTGTTGCAGATAGGGTCACGCTCCATATTGGTGGTGTCTATCTGCTCTGGTTCTTTTTTGCTTGGAAGCAGTTTATTGCGTATTAGGCCATAGAGCACCAATGCAGCAACAATAAAGATGACCAGCTTAATCATCATCTTTGCGTTCCTCTTTTGGCTTATTGCTACGTCTGCGGCGTGGCTTGCCTTCGTGTTGCCGCTTATCCTGCTTATCTTGGCGCTCTTGTTTTTCTTCGCCACCCTGTCTGCTTTCGTTTTGCCTGCCCTCGTTTTGCCTGCCACCTTGTTTGCCTTTGCGCTCTGGTAGTATGGTTAGCGTCTTCACTTGGCCGCTGCCATTTGACACTGTTGTCACTCCAGACACACTTTTGGCGGCTATATGAATTTCACGGCGTACGATTGTAGCCATTGGCTGCATCTTTGCAGGACGGCCTGTTTTTTTCACAGAGTGGGCAAGCTTGATAGCTTTCTCACGCAATGGTGCAATCACGCGCTTGCGATAATCATCCACATCCACTAATATCTGCACATCTGATTGATTATCAGTGTGAGTGACGCGATCAACAAGATATTGCAAGCTATCAAGCACTATAGCCGAGCGCCCAGTCAGCGCTGCGGCATTGCTTGATTTGATATTCATTATGCATTCAGGATTTTGATCAGTAACATCTATGTAGTAATCAGAAAAACCAGCTGCTGTCAAAACTTCTGAGAGGTAGAGCCGCGCTTTGCGTTTCATAAACTCATAGTCGTTAAATTTTATCATCACCTTCGCTGGCTTGCGACCGATGCCAAGAAGGCCGCGAGAGCCTTGCTCAATCACTTCCATCTCCACAAATTCAGCTGGTATATCCTGCTGAGAAAGGAATTGGCTTAAAATTTCTTTTGGCGTGCTGCCGTCAACTTCAAAATAGCGCATAATTTTCGTGCCTCATTAGTTAGTTACTTCGCTGCTACAGCGGGCTTTGGCGTTTGTTTATTAATGATAAACTGCTGCACAATAGATAAAATATTGTTTGTCAGCCAGTAAACCACAAGCCCTGCAGGGAAATTTAAAAACATGAAAGTGAACACAATAGGCATTATCAGCATAATTTTTTGCTGAGTTGGATCAGCCGTTGTTGGTGTCATCTTCTGGGTTATAAACATACTCGCGCCCATTATTATTGGGGTGATGTAGTAAGGATCTTTCAGCGAAAGGTCGGTGATCCAGCCAAAGAAAGGTGCACCCCTCAGCTCTATTGATACCAGCAGCGCATTATAAAGCGCTACAAATACAGGTAGCTGAATGAGCATCGGCAGACAGCCGCTCACAGGGTTTGCGCCATGTTTCTTGTAAAGCTCCATAGTGGCCGCATTCATGCGCTGTGGATCGCCTTTATATTTCTCACGCAGTGCCATAACCTCTGGCTGCATGCGGCTCATAGCCTTCATTGATTTCATTGATTTCAGCGTCAGTGGCAGGGTGATCAGCTTCACAATAATCGTGAGAAAAATGATTGCTATACCATAGTTATTAACAAAGCTGTAGAAAAAATTCATCAATCTAGCCATCGGGATGCCAAGAAAGAAGAATATTCCATAGTCAATAGTCTTCTGTATGCCTATGTCATAGGCGTTTAGTGGGTTATAATACTTAGGGCCTACAAATAGCTTAGCATCAGATAGGCTGCTAGATTCGCCCGCTGGCACTGTAAGTGTACCATTAAGCTGTGTAACGGCTGAAGCATCTTGCTTTACAATCTGTGCATTATCAAAAGCATCGCTCATAAAGGCGAAGAGGAAATATTTCGATGTATAGGCGCCCCATTGAGGATTTGCTAACACGATAGGGTCTTTCACCTTTTCTGGCAGCTTCTTTTCATTATCTTCCTTGTTGCCAATGATAGGCCCAGCAAAAACATAGCTTGCTTTATCAAAGCCTTCGCCAAGCCCCGAGCCTATTTGCACATTCATAGGTACAGAAAGCGCTGTGCTACCAAGGTTTGTCACAGCGATTGACATCGGGATTTCGTAGCTGCCTTCTGTGATAGTATATTGCTTGCTAACACGCAATTGCTCTGATTCAGCTGTGAATGTAAGCACTGTTGCGCCATCTGCTGATCGTGTAGTCTCGGAAGTGTAGCCAGAAGTGATGCCTGCATTAAATGTGGCATAGTTGGCATTTTTATCATCAATACGCATGAAGCGTGGAGCTAG
>JAITWL010000237.1 GCA_031285285.1 Deferribacteraceae bacterium
AGACCTTCCGTATTTTTCATCACGGCTAATGAGCCACTATTACAGTTTACAGCAAAGTTATGACATTTTTCCCAAAGCGATGATGCTATCACAGGGCAATTTTTCACAGGAATAAAATCATGCGAGTTTGCTTTATAGAAGCCCGCTTTGCCATCCATCATGCGCACATTTGCACGTATGCGATAGCCAAGCGGCTTTGCAGAGAATACTTTTAGCTTTTCTGCAATTAAAGCCTGCTGCGGATGCTTGCGCAAGGCTTGTAATACTATGTTTCGTTTGATTTCTAGCTGCTTATCATAGCGTATATGCCCAAAATGGCAGCCACCACAGCTGCCATGATGCGGGCAATGCGCCTCCGCTCGCCAATCAGAAGGTTTTATGATCTCTTTCAATTCACCAATAGCGTATGAGCCTTTATCTTCAACGATCTCTATGCGGATTTCATCGCCAGTGACAGTATATGGCACAAAGACGGCTTTGCCATCGGCTGTGCGCCCTACGCCATTCCCCCTATACGCAGTATCGGAGATTTGCACAATCATTTTATATCCATCAGCAAGGCATTACAGATAGCTGCTGCTATGTTGCTGCCGCCCTTGCGGCCTTTTGCCACTATCATCGGCACAGAGTTAGTCATGATAAGCTCTTTTGACTCCACCACATTCACAAAGCCTACAGGCGCTGCAATAATTCCAGCGATAACAGCACCAACAGCAGTTTGCAAAGCTTCATGCAGGCCAATAAGCGCTGTTGGCGCATTGCCCACGGCATACACTAGCGGCTTGCCAATGCTTAATGCTTTCTGCACAGCTGTATAGGCGCGGGTTCGCTCCTGAGCTATAGCTTGCTCTGCCACAGCAGGATCAGCCATGAAGCAAGCTGTCTCTATGCCATATTTACTTGCTAAGCGTTTATTGACCCCAGCTAAGGCCATGTTAGTGTCGGTGATTATCATACAGCCAGCTTTTAGCGCAGCTTTTAGTTTGATAGTGGCGTCCATACTGAAATATAGATTATCAGCATAGTCAAAATCAGCTGAGGTATGTATACAGCGCTTTATTACATGCTCTTGTTCTTTATCAAAGTGCCTTTCGCCAAGTATGCTGCTAAGTATCTCAAAGCTGCGTGCTTCAATTTCATCAGGACGAATATGTTCAAATTGCATTAATTCCCTCATCTATTATCTTATAAATCTGTTTCATATCCAGTGCTGAGCGTAGCTTTTCCGCCAACAGCCTATATTGACTCTCTTTAAAAGCATCATCGCCCACGATAGCAGAGTCCGCAGAATTAGTAGCAGTGCTGAGGCTATCTTCAGCTTCTAGCACTACATCTAGCATAGGGATAGTGCCTAGCACTGGCTTATGGATGATATCTTCCAGCATGCGAAGCCCAGGTTGCAAGATGGCGGCATCTCCACGAAATTTATTTATGAGCACTCCAGCCACTAGGCTGCGTTCGCGCTCAGTTAATAGCAGCATAGTGCCTGCCAGTGCGGCGAATACCCCACCTCTATCAATATCGCCAGCCAAGAGCACAGGTGCTTTGGCAATCTCCGCCATGCCCATATTTACAATATCATTTTGCTTGAGATTGATTTCGGCAGGGCTGCCTGCACCTTCGATCACTATGATGTCGTTTTCGGCTGCCAAGCTTTCATATGCGCTGGCAATCTCTGCGCGAAGCTTGTCTTTGTAAGCATAATAATCAATCGCACTCATTTCACCAAGCAGAGAGCCATTCACAATCACTTGAGAGCTGCTATTGCCTGTGGGTTTTAGTAATATAGGATTCATCCGCGCATCTGGTACTATGCCAGCGGCTTCCGCCTGCATAGCTTGCGCTCGCCCCATTGTGAGGCCATCTTTAGTGATAAAAGAGATTGATGTCATGTTCTGTGACTTAAAAGGAGCCACGCGATAGCCATCTTCCTTGAAAATACGGCATAAACCAGTCACTAAGAATGTCTTGCCGCTGTTAGAAGCCGTTCCCTGTATCATAATTGCTTTAGCCATTGATTATTACTTCTCCAAATTGAATAATAGCCTAGCCGCCTCGGCCATACTGTAGCTGCCACCGCTACCCACATAGCTTTTCAGTGATTTCACTGGCGCATGCAGCAGCTTATTAGCCATAGCATTGCACATGGCCATTAGTTTCTCTTTTTCTTCTTCACTGACAGGGTTTTTGGCACAATACTTTTGAAACTCCTGTTCAAATACTGATAGAGTCTGCTCTCTCAGCGCTACGATTAGCGGATCAGCTGCCAGCGAGTCCATTTCATGCTCAAATCTAATCACAGCCCCGTTGATCAGCTCTATAGCCTTGGTTGCCTCGTGCTCACGCTCTTTGCGATTGGCTTCCACCACTTGCTTCAAGTCGTCTATATCATAGACATACACATTATCCAGCTTGCCCACATCTTCTGCAATGTCGCGTGGCACAGCGATATCAATGAAGAACATTGGCTCACGCTTGCGCTTAGTCATTGCGCGCTTGACCATGCCTGATTCTACCACGGCCACAGGTGCACCAGTGGAGCTGATGACTATATCTGCCTCATGCAAGCTGTCTGCAAATTTATCGAAAGCTACAGCCTTGCCAGCAAACTGTCTAGCAAGATCTTCTGCCTTGCTGAGCGTGCGGTTAGTCACGGTGATGCCGCCAATCCCAGCACCCACAAGGTGTTCCACGGCTAGCTCGCACATTTCACCAGCGCCGATGATCAGCGCACGCTTATCAGCTAAGCTTCCGAAGATTTTCTTGGCTAAGTCAACAGCAGCATAGCTCACAGATACGGCGTTCTCTGAGATGCCAGTATCTGTGCGTACTTTCTTGGTGGTACGCAGCACAAACTGCTCCAATCGATTGATATATGCATGAACTGAGCCGTGGTCACGGGCAAAGCGGAAGGCATCCTTCACTTGGCCGAATATCTGCGGCTCTCCAAGCACGAGGCTATCAATACCCGAAGCTACCGCCACCATATGGCGCAGCGCATTCGATCCGCAGTGTATATATGAGTGTTCACGCAATGTCTGTTCGTTGATGCCGCAGCTAGTAGCGATAGCATCGAGTATATCGACATCTTCTTTCGTCACAATATAGTATTCCACACGATTGCAGGTGGATAATATAGTAGCTTCAATCACTCGCGAGTCTGCAAATAGTTTTTTATAGGCCTGTGCTAGTTCTTGCTCTGGCACAGATAATTTTTCGCGCACAGCAATAGGCGCAGTATTATGATTGAGGCCAAGTATTGATAGTTGCATTCTTGACCTACCTCACTATGAATAGCGCCACAGCTGCATAGGCGAAAAGAACGGCTACAAAGCCCATAATGGATGCTAGCGCTGTTTGACGCGCTGTCATCCCTCGTTTAGTCTTTAGCAGCAGGATAATGCCAAGCATAACCCACACAAGCATTGCAAAAAATAGCTTTAACTGAAAGCTAGCCCCGAGATCAGGATTGTTAGCGAATAAGCTAGCATGTGTGACGCGAAAGCTCACCCAGCCTGCTGCACAAAGGATGCCAGCAGTGTAAGAGCCAAAGCCAATATAGAGTGCGGCTCTATTGATCCTATCAAGCATGTCTAGCGAAGGAAAACGTTCAAATATCTTGCCGAATTTCTTTTTTTTCAGCTGTTGCTCCATGATGAAATACATCAGACCTGTTGCAAAAGCCGTTAGGAAAAAAGCCGTGCCTATCACGATTAATGGGATATGCAGATAGAGCCAAAGGTTATCCATAGCGAATGATAAGTTATCAGCTGGACTCTCACTAGCAGCAAATAGCGCCACTAGCCCCGCTATGATGATCATAGGTAGCAAGAATAGCCCCAGATAAGGACGTTTATATTTTAGGTTCATTAAAAGATATACTATTGCTAGCGCTAGCGCTACGAAAACCATAAGATCAAAGATACTATAGCTGTGCAACTGCCGCATGTCCTGCCAATGTAGCATCAGCGCCACTATATTGGCAAGTGCAGCCACACCTGTGAATACTGTCTGCAAAGCTTGCAACATCATCTTGTTAAAATGAAAATTCACAATAAGAAGCAAAAAAGAAAGTATATAAAATATCACAGCTAAGTCAAAATATAGCATATGCCACCTGTGTGAAGAAAACTGTATGGATTATAAATCAAAATGTTACATTTGTTAAGTGCAAAAAAATGTTTAGATCTCCACCACTTCGCCAGTTGCTATTGATGCCTGCATATCTATCATGCGCTGGTTGGCAGAGCCTCTAAATGGTATATTTAAGGTCTTTTGAGCAGCGATATATGGGCCATCTATCAATATATCCGCCTGTTTGGCAGCTGCAAACTTGCTAGGGCTTTGCAGCACTTCCTCATAACGGTAGCCAGTGAAGATCACTACATGGTAGCCGCGTGTTTTCAGTTCTTCTATAAGCGCAGCTAGTTGCTCTGGCTGATCTAGTGGTTCTCCGCCAGAGAACGTTACACCTTTGATATATTTATGTTGGCTAAGATCGGCTAAGATTTGATCGAAAGAAAGCACTCCGCCACCATGATAGTTATGTGTGGCGGGATTATGGCAACCCTCGCAGTTATGCGCACAGCCTTGCATAAAGATTGTGTAGCGCACTCCTGGCCCGTCGACTGTGGAATCATCTACTATGCCTGCGATACGCAAGCTTCTATCGTGTAGAATTTGTCAACTCTTTGTCGGCAACGTTTGCATGCTTCACACGGTCGCTTTCTTCAGCTTTTTTGGCATCATTAAAGCGATCAAGAGTGCCCACCAAATAGCCAGTGATGCGCCTAATCCTGTCAAAGCCTACACCTTCGCCGATTTTTCCATCAACAATTTTCATTCTCTGCATTATATTAAAACCCCCGTTTTATATACGTTCTTTCACATGCCGCGGTAGCTTAGCAATTTCCACCGCCTCAAATTCCCTGCGCCCACAACCTGGGCAAACATCATCGATCACACCAAGATAGCCACATACAGGGCATCTATCCACAGGGTGGTTGATTGAGCCATAGCCCACACCTTCCTGCTTCATTGCTTGTATAATCTGGATAAATGCATCTATATTCTTGGAAGGGTC
>JAITWL010000247.1 GCA_031285285.1 Deferribacteraceae bacterium
TCGCGGCTTCAATACTGAATACATGTTCAGCGTATATATGTCAAGCGAAAAATCGCTTTATCCTCATTTAAAGCATAGACCAATAGTCAGTTACCAAGAAAAATGCTAGAAGCCTCAGCCAAGTTATACACCGCTTCGCTAAATAGCTTCACTGGCACAGCGGCCAATTTCATAGGCTGAGCATCCTTATAGAATGTGACTTTTCCCATAGCCACATCTTCTTCGTTATAGATAAGCACTACATCTAAAAAGTCATGTGTCAGCTGTGCTCTGATGCCTGCTGTGGCAAAGTCTTTATAGCTGTGATCAAAGCTGCCACCGTCTTCCACAGGCCCTTTCTCCCAGCCTAGTTTTAATAGCTTATTAATTAATGTAATTCCTGCTATGCTCACTCCATCAAAGCGCGCTAGCTCATGCGTAGCTTTCTCGTCATCTGTGACAGTGAATGTTGGGCGGCTTAGCTGCATAAGTGGCTGTCTAAGCTCATAATCTTGCAGCTGCTCTTGCCACTGGTCGCTAGCCGCTTTGCTAAGCTCTAGTGGGTGCACTAGGCCTATTACATGCTGCTGATAGTCTGCAAAGCTTATGCTTGTGTCATCTATGCTAGCAAGCGAGCCATCAGCCATATAGCGAAAAGTATCAATTAGCTTATTATCTTTATAGAAACCCCAGATTAGCCCCATTGCAAAGCTATGCATAATGGGATTTTCTATAAATAGCTGTTGCCAAGCGGCTATTGTCCATGTTCTGCCTGAGGATAGCGCGTTATCAAGCCGTGCTGACTGTGTGCTGACCACTGTTTTAAGTGATTTTTTTAAGGTAGTAAACTCAGCTTTAGCTGCTTGTGTCTCATTATCTTTTAGCTTAGGCAGGCTTTTTATGCTTTTGCCAGCTTCATCTCTCAGCTCTATAACAAAAGTAGGCGTTAAAAATGCTATAAACTTACGTGTGCCATAGTTTATCACCTTTTCGCCATGCTGGCTAAAGCCAAGTGTTGGCACTATTTTATCTGCTAATTGTTCGCTTGTCAGCCCCATGGCCGATGCGGCCAGTGCAAAGCTTTCTGTGGCAGCCTTGCGCACTTGCTTATTTTTGAATTTGCTCGCCATGCTATCCACTTGCATCAATGCAAGCTCTTGGCCCGATAGCGCCATAGCCTTCACTGCCTCAGCAGCTATTGCACTGCGGGAACTCACTGCCCATTCCTCAATCTGCTTTTGCAAGAGGCCTATATCTGCATTAGTCGCATGCACGCCAAATAGCAGCAGTGCCCCCTTGCGTTTAGCCTCGCCACCCGCAACTAGCCACTGGCTATAGATGTCAGCAACTAGCGTGTGTAGTTCATCTGCATTGAATAAAGCTCTGAAAGCCTGCGTATTAGCTGGCAGCTCTGCAACTTTAGAATTGATAAACTGATATATATAATATTTCAGCAAAACTTCATCAGCTAAATTATTAGACTTTGCCTCATGCACCTTGGGCCAGTTCGCTGGCTGTGTCCACTCAAGAGCCTTCTCTATAGGTTTAGAATATTTTTTATAGTAATCAGTGGGCGAAAAATCTACATTTGAGCTGCCGCCATAGTGTGCTGATAGCCGCTCGGCATACTCACGCACAGCCTTTTTCTTTGCCCCCGCTAATTCTGCAATTTTTGCTTGCAGCTCAGGATGATTTTTTAACACTTCAAAGGCAATGTTAGCCGCCTTTTTAGACTTATCCCCAAGCAGGCTTATATAGAAATCTATATCAAAATCTTTTGGCAAGCATTCTGCAAGATAGGCGTGATAGGTCGCATCTTCATTTTCTGCATATATGCGTTTGTAAGTTTCGGGCTCACGCTCAGCGATGGCTGTTAGTAGATAGGCATATGCCTGTTGATAGTATAATAAATCGAGCAAAGTATAGTTATCTATTATTTCAAGAATATTCGCTGCATATTCTCTATCCAGCTCGACGAATATTGTTTGGATATTTTTATCATCCTCATGCTTTCTTTGCCAACCCATCAATGCTGCTTGCTTATCAATCATCTGCTTGGCCTGCTCTAGTGCTAGAGGCGAGCGCCCAAGCATGCTGCCAATAAAGGCTGAGGTGAAGTAGCTTCTCCGTTTTAGCTTGATGCTATCATCATTTATATATCTGGTGAAAGCCTGCTCCCAATCAGCCACAGACACAGGCTGCCCAGATTTGGCTAGATAATAATATATCACACAGCTGCCAAAGCTATTGGCACGCTGGAGCGCGCTATTGAAGTGTGCATAAGAATCATTGCCAGTGCTGCCCTTGATAGCTGCGTGTAGCTTCTCACCCTCTTCAAATAAGTCTTGCATATCAATGAGTGTGCCCTCATATTTGCAATGGGCATTGGCATATGCAGCCACCACTGGTGCTATGCTCAAGCCCAGCTCATGAAATTTGCTAATGATAGGCTTTGGATCTGTGCTTGCATAGATCTGTATGAAGCTAAGCGGCGTGGCTTCGTATGCTTCGCGGATAGCTTCTGCCACAGCGCCAGCTATGCCATATTTAACAAAGCTTTCAAAGATCCATGCTATATCTTGATTTTGTGCGACGAAAGCAGCCTCGATATCCTGCACTAGAGCAGGCTCAACATGAGTAATACCCCTATAAAGCATATAAAAACGTAGATCATAAACATATGAATTTTCTATTTTCATATATTGCAATATTTCTAGCAGCTTACCTAGATATGGCAATTCGCGATCTGTAATATTTGAAAAAACTACGGTAAAAAGATCTTCGACTTTGAGCTGTAGGCTAGTGCGATCCATCAGCTCTGCCGTGAGATTGGCCACAAAAAGTTCCAAAGTTTTGGTATGCCAATTGCCTTGCTGCTCAGGCTTAGCAATTAGCTTAGGTATATCGCCCTTGCCAGTAATATATGCAGCAATATCATCAGTCATTGCTTCTGCGTTAGTGGATAAGCATTCCACAATCTTAATCATTGCCCCAAGGGTGTTATGCAGAGTGTCACCATCTATGCCAATAATATATTTATATTTCATAATATGCCTACGCCTTCCGCCTAAAATTCAGTGTCAAGCTGAGTAACGCTGGCACTAGAAACACTGTGAACATCGTGGATACTGTCAATCCGCCGAGCACGACGCTTCCCAGCCCGCGATACAACTCTGAGCCCGCACCTGGAAAAATCACAAGCGGCAGCATGCCAAAAAGCGAAGTGGCCGCGCCCATAAATATCGGCCGCAATCTGCTATGCACTGATTCTGTGATTGCCGCATCCACTTCCATCTTATACATGCGTATATTATTAAGCGATTGGTGCACAATGAGGATAGCATTATTCACCACCACACCCACTAGTATTACAAAGCCAAGCATGGTCAATATATCAAGCGGCTGGTAGGCTATGAATAGATTCACCAGTGCAAGGCCAATAAAGCCACCTGCCAGTGCTAAAGGCACGGAAAACATAATAATCAGCGGATAAAAGAAATTATCAAAAAGCGCAGCCATCAAGAGAAAAGTGATGATAAGTGCCAGCACAAAATTGCCCAT
>JAITWL010000308.1 GCA_031285285.1 Deferribacteraceae bacterium
CGCAAGACGAGCCACGCAGTGGCGACTGAATTGCGGAGGCGGCGTACCGCAGCTAGGCTTTGCCGACGCGAGGATAAAGCCGCCGATCCTCGAAAAACGAAGTTTTGAGATTAAACAGGATAAATAAGGCCGCAAAGCGGATAAAATAAAGGATGAAATACCTTAAATCCCCAAGATGGGGTTTGGGGTTGTCGCAAGACGAGCCACGCAGTGGCGACTGAATTGCGGAGGCGGCGTACCGCAGCTTGGTTCACCCAAGCGAGGATAAAGCCGCCGATCCTCGAAAAACGAAGTTTTGAGATTAAACAAAATGAAACAGATTATTTTCAGAGCAGACGACAGATTGATACACGGACAGGTGATTGAAGGCTGGATAAAGAACTTCAACATTCCTTCTGTGCTTATTGTTAATGATACTATCGCCTCTGATCTAATCCAGCAGACTATATACCAGAGCGTGGTTCCTGCCAAGACAACTGTTGATTTTTATTCCATATCTCGTTTCAAAGACGAGTGGAGCAAAATTAAGAATCATAAAGGCGCGCTATTGGTGCTATTTTCTAGCATTGATGACCTCTGCAAGTCTACACAGGCAGTGGGTAACGAAGACATCTATCTGAATATTGGCTGTATCGCTTCGCGGACGCATAGCATAGCTGTATCAGATACGGTATTCCTAGAGCCAGAGGAGCTTTGCCTGCTAGGTAAGCTCGCAGTGCGCTGGGATATACATATTAAGAAGCTCCCGTGGGAAAAGGATGCTGCTATCCCTAATTCATAGGAGCGAGATATGATGGCATGCCCACAAGACATGCCGACGGAGCGTTGATATGGAGTTGCTCTTGATCCCCCTTGCTGGCCTTTGGTCAATGGATCGTAGCACAGCTTTCAATTTTATGATTTCGCGGCCGCTCGTTGTTGCGGCTGTGATAGGCGGGATTAGTGGTAATTTCATCTGGTGTTTTGCGGGCGGGATACTATTTGAGATAATCGGGCTTATGGATATGCCTGTGGGTACACGGATCAGCAGAGATAGCACCTTTGCTGCTTTTGTATTTGCTTATGTAATCGCTCATTTGCCAGTGGTGACAACAGAGTATTGCTTTTTTACACTGATTATCGCCTATGTGCTTGTGTTCCCTGCTACATACAGTATAGTTTTCACGCGCTGGATCAATAAGAAGCTGTATCAACGCAGCCCACACAGAGAAAGTTTTTTGATATGGACAGGTCAAGCCATCGCCTTCGCGCGCGGCGTGATAGTGTATGCTGGTGGGGCTGTGTTGATATCGTGGCTGATAGAATATGCTGCTGGTAGACTTATAGTGCCTAGTGTCAGCTTTTTGTGGTTAGTGATCTTCTTTTGCTTTCTTGCAGGTTATTTTTCAGGCTTCTTGACTGCATCTATGCGTTTGAAGATTGCACTTTTGCTGCTGGGAGGAGCTTTTGCATGGCTAATCTTATAAGCATATTTTTACTCATAGTCAAAAGCTTTTTCTATCAGGGCAATTATAACACTGAAAATATGCAGGGCACTGGTTTTGCGTGGCTCGCTCGCCCAATATTGAAGAGGCGTGGCATCACATTATCAGAAGAACATGATAAAGAATTAGGGGCGTATTTTAATACCAATCCATCTTTTGTGACTGCGCTTCTGGGAATCTTTCTGAAAGAATGCCAAAATGGCAATAATGGAATTATGGCTAAAAATGCCTATTCTTCAGCCTTTGCTGCGCTTGGCGATAGTTTCTTTTGGCATGCACTTAGACCGCTATTATGCTTTGTGTCAATTTTTTTGGTTTTGTATGTATCGCCTTGGGGGATAGCTATCTATCCAATTGTGTATGGTGGCTTTCACATATTATTTTTGTTCTTTGGTGGCCTTGTTGGCTCAGTTTTAGGGCTCAATACCATCACATTATTTAATCGATTTCGCTTCAAAGAATGGGCGAATATTGTGGACAAAGTGTCAATATTTATCATAGGAGCGCTTATTGTGAAAGGCTTAGAATATAGCAGCAGCTATGAGGCTTCAGATAATATGCTGTTGGTGACTGTGCTTGCTTTTGCTGCATTTATAGGCGGCGTGTTTGTTTATAATAAAGTATCTCGGCCTGTGTTTGCCATGGGGCTCTTAATCTTGCTATTGGCTACGCTTGGGGCTGTTGGGGGGTATAATATATGGATACAGTAGCATCTCGTGAGGTGACGATTGTTAACCAGCTAGGCTTCCATGCGCGCGCAGCTGCAGCCTTTGTAAAGCATGCAAGCGCCTTTAATTGCGATGTGTTTATTCATAAAAATGGCAGAGAGGTGAATGGCAAAAGCATAATGGGCATCCTTATGCTAGCAATGCCGATGGGCGAATCGTTTAAGATTGTGGCCACTGGCCAAGATGCTGAGCTAGCAGCGCAACAGCTATATGATCTTGTGTGCAATAAATTTGGCGAAGATGAATCTATCACAGTTGGAATGCGCTTTACAAATAGGATGAGCCAAAATAAAGCCAAAGTTAGCAAAAGTGAAGATTAAATTGATATGAGCGATGCAGAATAGTGAACTTTACCTTGCAAAACAAGTGTTTTTGTGCTTTTATACAAAAATGAGGTGGAAGGAATGTTTGAACAGTTGACGGAAAGGGCGCGTCGTGTGATCCTTTATTCAAGGGAAGAAGCCGAACGCCTTATGCAGCCATATATTGAGCCTGAGCATATCTTGCTAGGGCTTCTCAAGGAGCGCTCTGGCATAGCCGCAGAGATTTTTGCCTCGCACCGAATCAATGTACCCAATCTTATCAAAGATTTGCGTGGCATGGGTGGCGAAAGCGATGAGGTTATGTTTAAGGGTA
>JAITWL010000383.1 GCA_031285285.1 Deferribacteraceae bacterium
CAAAGATTTTAATATTCATGTAAAAAGCCACCAGTATTCATTTTATATACCACTTGGAATATGGGAGGTATTTATGGCATTAACTGACACAGCTATTAGAAACATCAAGGCAACAGGCAAAGTTCAGAAAATCACAGACGGAGATGGCTTATATCTTCACGTAAACCCAAAAGGCGAGAAGTTCTGGCGGTTCAGATTCAGCTTTAATAAAAAGCGTAATATTATCTCATTTGGGAAATATCCGCACTTAAGTTTGGCTGAAGCTAGAAAACGGCTATTTGAGGCTAGATCACTTCTGGCAAATGGTATTGATCCGAGCGCACACAAGAAAGCAACTCAAGTCGTGCATAAAACATCTAGTGCGAACTGCTTTGAGGTTATCGCCCATGAATGGCACAGCAAACAGAAAAATTTATGGACTAATGGGCATGGAAAGCGAATTCTAGCAGGTTTGGAGAAGGACATATTCCCTATTATAGGTCGTATGCCAATTAAAGAGATCACCGCTCCAATATTGTTGCAAGCATTGAGAAAAATAGAGGCACGTGGTGCATTAGACGCTGCCCATCGCATTTTGCAGCATTGCAGCTGTATTCTTCGCTATGGCATAGCAACAGGACGCTTAGATAGGGATGTATCAGCTGACCTTAAAGGAGCTCTACCGCCAGTAAAGAACAAACACCTTGCTACAATCACAGAACCTAGGGCTGTAGGCAGATTACTTAGGGACATAGATGCTTATCACGGCGGTATTATTACTAAAACTGCTCTTCGCCTCTCACCATACCTATTTGTGCGCCCTGTGGAGCTACGTATGGCTACTTGGGATGAATTTGACTTTGATAATGCTGAGTGGCATATCCCTAAAGAGCGCATGAAAATGGGACAGGCGCATATTGTGCCACTTTCTCAGCAAGTGCTTGAAATTTTGGAAGATTTGCGGCAATATACAGGTAGTGGACGCTTCCTATTTCCTTCTGCACGTGGCGAGAGCCGCTCTATCTCCAATGCAGCATTGCTACGTGCTCTTTGTGCCATTGGCTATAGCGGCGAGCAGATGACTGTTCATGGATTTAGAAGTATGGCAAGTACTTTGTTAAATGCCAAGGGCTATAATCGTGATTGGATAGAGCGTCAGCTAGCACATAGCGAGCGAAATAAAGTGCGTGCTGCCTATAATCATACTGATTACCTGCCTGATCGCAAGCGTATGATGCAGGAATGGGCGGACTATTTAGATGAATTGAGGGGTTCAAAATGAGCGTAGAAATAAAAAAGCTTATTACAGCAAAGAAAATTGTAAAGAAATATAGTCTAAACAAGCTAATGATGATTGATTTGGTTAACAACAAAGGGCTTACGATATACGATTTATCTGGTGATATTGTAAGTTTGGATAAACATAGATCTGATTTAAGCAGTTTAATAGAGAATTACAGCCCCATAGGCTTGACCGAAACGCTTGACGAAATATGGGAAGGCTATACAAAAGCTTTTGACTTTGGCATTATGGCAGATACAGCCAAAGAATCCCAAATGAAATATGAGATTGATGAACGGCACAAAGCTTTTATTCAAATTGAATACGACCTTATTGTGAAAAATTATTACTTCGAGGAAAGTGAATTTGAAAAAGTTTACTCTGACACAAAATATGAAACTATAGGTGGTAAACTTGTAGTACATATTGCCCCTGAAATATATTTTGGCAGAGCTCCTGAAATGATATATGAAATTATGAATCGCAAATATCCTGCACCCATTATTGCTAAAGTTATTGTGGACAAAAAGGACAAAAGCTTTACCAAAACAAAAGCAGGAGAGCTATTCTATGATAAAAATAAGGATGGTGAAACATCTAAAGATAATAGTACATTTGTTGATAAAATAAACACTCTTATAAAACTCTGTGAAGAACAATATATTATTAAATATGATTAATATCCAATCCTTGTATTTCCCGTGTTAATTCCCTGCCCCACACGTCGCTACTATAACGCTTTCAGAATATAAATGCCTCCATCAAGAGCAATTACTGCTTAAAGGAGGCATTTATGTTTAATGTATTGCGTGTCAAAGACGCAGCTCAATTTCTTGGTATCAGTAAAAGCACATTCTGGCGTTGGGTTCAACAAGGTAGTATCCCACAAGGTATCCACCTAAGTCCACGTGTCACTGTCTGGCGGCGTGAGGTCTTAGAAGGTGTGTTAAACAGATTTGAAGATGGAGGTGCAGTATGTCACAAGTAAAACGCAGCTCCATATTGAAGGAATTATTAGCAATCGCTCGCAAAGGTTTCCCAATATTTCCATGCAAGCCCGATAAAAAGCCATACATATCAGGCGGCTTCAAAAGTGCTTCCACTGACCCAAAGCAAATCAAGGCATGGTTTCAAGAGTTCCCTGACGCACTTTGGGGAATGCCAACAGGCAAAATCAGTGGCATTATGGTTTTAGACGTAGATATGCCAGAGGGTGAAAACTCTCTGGCGGCTCTTGAAGCAGAGAATAGCCCATTGCCAGCCACTAAAGAAGTGCTCACTCAAAGCGGCGGGCGGCATATCTATTTCAAATATGTGGCAGGTGCTAAGTGTTCTGCTGGTCAATTAGCCAAGAATCTTGATATACGCACTGATGGTGGTTATGTCATCATCCCGCCGTCTGCTGGCTATACTGTGGTGAAAGATGTAGCGATTGCTGACGCTCCTACGTGGCTTGTGTGGCTTATTCAGAAGCTAAAATCGAAAAAGAGTTCACGGAAAAGCTCTGCTGATGCTCATGTTGCAAATTCAATACTTGATGGTATGTGCAAAGAGATGGCACAAACCCAAGAAGGTGAACGTAATGATAAGCTTAACGCCCTTGCCTTTCAGCTAGGGTTGATGGTCGGCAACAAGGAGCTTCCAGAATCAGCCCTAGATAAGCTTATGGAGGCTGCTTTGGAGAGCGGCTTGGAGCTTGATGAGATTGAGAGTACAAGCCAGAGCGGCTTTACAGCAGGAGTTCAAAAAGCGGCAACAGAAGATCGCATTCCAGCAGGATTTACGCTTGATGAGAATTGGCTTTTTTATACAAGTGACAAACAAACCATGCGTGTGTCTACGCCACTGAAGATATTGGCTCGCACACGTGATGAATCAGGAAACAGCTGGGGCATTTTGATTGAGTGGAAAGACCTTGATGGCAATCTGCATAGGTTGGTGATGTCACATGCTATGCTTATAGATAGGCTTGTTTGGCTTACACCCCTAGTCGATGGTGGGCTTATTCTTGCTACTCATCAGCGGGCAGTGGGTTTGTTGCATACCTATCTCACATCATATCGCACACACAACAGAGCGATCTGTATAGACAGGACAGGCTGGCACAGAGGTGCATTTGTCTTCCCTGATACTGTTATGTATGTCGGCGAAGTCGAGAGTGTCGGTAATCCAGTAAACACAGCTATTTTAAGTCTCCAAC
>JAITWL010000074.1 GCA_031285285.1 Deferribacteraceae bacterium
GTAATGCTTACATGCATAATCATAGCGATGGTTTAAGGCTAAGGAACCACTACCCCGCCCTGCGGGCACCCCTTCCGCCGAAGGGGACTTTTGCCTTACTTTGTTTCGTGACAAGTCTAATGACGGAATTATGGAAACTTTAATTTAGAATTGGAATAAAGCACCCATGGTGTGCAGAATCAATAAACAAACTGAAAGGAGTACTATAATGAAAAGTTTTACTTATGCTATTCAAGATGAATTAGGCATCCACGCCAGACCAGCAGGGCTGATGGTGAAAGCAGCTCGCCCTTTTGCCTGTGATATCAGTGTGGAATATAATGGCAAGAAAGCAGATATGAAAAAACCATTTGGCCTGATGGGGCTTGCAGCCAAGCAGGGCGATGAGCTTACGATAATCTGCAATGGTGCTGATGAAGAAGAAGCTGTAGCCACTTTGCAGCAATTCTTGCGAGAAAATTTATAACATTGTTCTAATTGTAAATAAAATTTGACTTCTGTAAAACTTTTACTATAGTATAATGCATGATTCAAGAGTTTATTCAAGTTAGTGAGCGTGAACACTCTGCTTTTGAGCAGCTATATGAGCTTATGGTTGCAAGCCCTGTCAATGTGACAGCTATCAAAAGCAAGGATGACTATTACATTAAGCATGTGCTAGACAGCGTCTATGTATTCAAGGCTGGCTTAATCCCAGAGCTGGATATCAATAGCGTATCTACAGTTGCTGATATTGGTAGCGGTGGCGGATTTCCTGGAATTATACTGGCGATTTGCTATCCGCATTTGCAAATTACTTTGGTAGAAAGTATCACCAAAAAATGTCGCTACCTCGAAAATGTGGTGGGTAGTTTAGCTCTTAGCAATGTCGTCATCAAAAATGCCCGCGCAGAAGCTATATCTGAGAGCTTTGATCTTGCAACCGCTAGAGGTGTGGGCACTATCAAAGAAGTGTATAATTATACACAGCAGCTTGTTAAAAAAGGCTGGTTGATGTATAAGGGAGAGAAGCTTAATCAAGAGCAAGAAGAATTTAAGTTATATACGAGCAAACGGAGGTTGAAAAGTGCTGTTAAACGTATCGAAACGCCATTTACACGCTCTTATCTTTATCTGCATTATTAGCATATTTGCAGGCTGTACGCCTGTGAATACTGGTGGTGGGCTGACAGGAGATAAGCCGCAGTCGCTAAACATATTTTCTGCGGACTATTACATAATGAAGCCGCCCGCTGATGGTGACTATGCTAAATTACAGCATTTTATGACTGTAGATGACAAAGCCGTAGCCGATGGAGCGGCGCTTGTGCTCGGATATTATTATCTGCGCGATAGAAATCTTATCGAAGCTAGACCATTGCTTGAAAATTACACTAAAAGCAGCAATATTGAACCTTGGCTTGGTATTATGGGGCAGCTATGGCTGATGGAGCTAGCGATTGCCAATGAAAATTTTGAAGGCGCAGCCTTAGAGGCTGATAAAGTAAAGCCAACACTAAAAGAGCAGGCTACGCAAGATGCTCTGGGCATGTATTGCACCATAATGAAGATTACGCCTGATGCTGACAGCGAAGATGGTGCTTATAGCTGCGTCACCAAGCGTTTAGGCTCATTTGGTCTAGGTGAAAATAGCGCTGGCTTTAGCCTTGAGCCTATCTCGGGCGACTTAAATATACTTATCACAGGCACTGGCAATATGCTGGATAAAGCTGGCGGCATATATTATTATATGCGCAAGCACAATCTACGCCATAAAATCAAGGTGTCGCAGACATATATTGAGGGCGATTGGGATTTTTGGCTTGATATGGATAAGGGCTATCTTAATGGTAAAGGCGTAAACATCCTATTCAAGCCTGATTTGGGCTTTTACATTAGTCGCCTCCCATACTTTGTACAGATGGAAGGCTGCAGAAATGTTGTTTTAGGTGTGACTAGCCGCAACCGCAGGGCAGCAGAAGATCTAAAACTCACGCTAGAAGCCCAAAACGAGCCGCCAAAAGTGTCGATAATTGATATTTCTGGCATTGATGCAATGCGGCAAGTGCGCTATGTGGTTAGTGGGCTGGTGAATCGGCCATATTGCGCGTTTGGCATAGGCAGCGAGGAAGAGATAAATAATTTTATGCCATCTGTGCGTAATTATAGAAATCGACCGCTGACACAGCCGATATACAGCATCATGCCTATTGACACTGGTGCTCACTATGTTGATCCATATTTGCAATATTATCGCAACAGCTTTGTGTATCCAATGGTTGATTTGTCGCTGACTCCTGAAGGTGCTGCTTTCGCTGCAGAATATAAGCAGTGGGCGGGCAAAGACCCTATACTAGAGGTGTTCGTAAGCTATGATATGATGCACTTCATCAATATCAACACTAATGAGGGTAAAGGCTATAGCACAGAGCCATATGTCAGCAATATCAAGCTATTTAGCGCAGGACAAGCTGTACGCGAGCTACGGCTCTTCCGTATCGCTTCTACAGGCGCTGTGGAGACTGTGGAGCAAGAGTTTGATGAAAACGTTTATCGGGCAGATCCGCCAGAAGCGCCAGCAATGGGGATAGGGGTAGAATAAATTAACGAGGTTAATATGCAAGCATCGATTGTGGAAGTCTTTGATTCCATACAGGGCGAAGGGCGATACATAGGCTCTAGGCAGCTATTTGTGCGCGTCTCGGGCTGCCCGCTGAGCTGTCCATATTGTGATACAGATCACACAGCGCAGCCGTCATTTGCTATTGGCAATCAGATGCTTGCAAACCCCGCATCAGCAAGCGATGTGGCCGCAGCTATCCGCGCTACCTATGATTTGACTTGCTATCATAGCATCTCTTTCACAGGTGGCGAACCACTGCTTTACCCCAGCTTCTTGGCAGAAATGGCCAAATTGCTGCATAAAGATGTGCAATTTTTTCTCGAAACATCAGGCTACGATCCGCGACAGCTCTTGGAAGTGGCTGCTAATTTCGATTATATAAGTGTGGATTTAAAAACACACGTTCCAGATTTTGAAAAGCATGCCGATAAGCTGCTTTCAGCCATAGGTCTATTGAAACAAGCGCAGACATACGTCAAATTGCCGCTTTCTACAAAAGACGATGAGGCAGTGGCAATAAGCGCAGCACTCTTCAAGAAATATGCCATCAATCAAGTGTGGCTACAGCCTGTAGATAACGTTTACAATATAGAGCAAGTGCTAGCATGGCAGGGCACACTAGCTAAGCACGGAGTGAAGGCGCGATTCGTGCCGCAGCTGCATAAGCTGATTGGGATAAAATAGTGATATGCAAAAGCAACCACAAAAGCATTCCAAGCTATACATCCGCGTCTATAACATCATCAATTTCATTATAGGCACACCGCGCGATAGTCGTCGCCGCAAGTGGGCGCGCTATGGCATGTTTTTGCTTTTGTATCTGCTGTTGGCGGTGCTTCTTGGGCGCAATATCACCAGTCGCCATTATCCTTGGTATGCCAATATTTCGGTCTTTTTGCTCCTCAATATCAACATATTATTGGTGCTTGTGCTCTTTGTGGTGCTTTTTCGTAACCTTGCGAAGCTCATGGCGGATAGGCGCAAGCGCATATTTGGCTCACGCTTGCAGACCAAGCTTGTTATCTTCATAGTGCTGCTTGTCACAGTGCCTGTATTCACCACATATTTCATGAGCTCAAGCTTTATACAAAATAGTATTGACCGCTGGTTTGATAGCAATGTCCGCCAATTAGCTGATACAGCGCTCAATTTGACTGATAATATCCAAAAAAGTCAGCTTGATGAGCTAGCACATATAGCTGAAGGTATATCAACTGATCTGGTGGTGGAGCGCACGCCAGATATGATTTTGGAATATCTTGATAAGTCGATAGTCAATGGCCTAGCGGTTTATGGGCAGTCTGGCTATCAATATACACAGCAAAATGTTTCTGGCACGCTCTTCGATTTTGTCAATAGTCGCCTAGTGGAGAGTGTGATGGCTGGTAACGCTGCCAGCGGCTATGAGCTTAATAATCCACGGCCATATTACTGGGTGGGGCAGCCTATATATCAGGACGGCGAGATTGTTGGCGCTATCTTTGCGGCAAGGCTCAGCTCAATAAGCATGATCAATGATATGAAAGGCGTATCTGAGCTATTCTTTCTCTTTCAGCAGCTGCGATTCTTCTCGCCGCCTGTGGAGAAGGCTTTCATGGTGTCATACTTCCTTATATCAATGCTGGTAGTCTTCGCGAGCATATGGGGCAGCATGGTATTTATCCGTAGCATCACTGTGCCACTACAGAGCCTCACAAAAGCTGCAAGCAGGCTCTCAAAGGGCGAAAGCGATGCCCGTGTGGAAGTGACTGGCCGTGACGAGCTGACACTAGTGTCAAATGCTTTTAATGATATGGCCGAAAAGCTGCAACAGCACACTCATCA
>JAITWL010000095.1 GCA_031285285.1 Deferribacteraceae bacterium
GCATGGCATAGAGTGGCACAATTACATTTTCTGCGGCTTTTCTATACCATCTCATAGCCTCAACTTCGTCTTTCTCAATGCCTTCGCCATGCTTATAGCAATCGCCAAGTTTGCGCTGGGCAAGAGCATTATCTTGCTCTGCTGCCTTGCAAAACCAATCCACGGCCTCGGTTTCATCTTTTTCCACGCCATAGCCATTCTGATAGCAAATGCCAAGATTGCATTGTGCTATAGAATTATTCTGCTCTGCCGCTTTGTGATACCATCTCACAGCTTCGGCTTCATCTTTCTCCACACCTTGCCCATGTTGGTAACAAGTGCCAAGATTGCATTGAGCCATGTCGTGCCCCTGCTCCACAGCTTTGCGAAACCATCTCACAGCAAGAGCTTCATTTTGTTCCACGCCATGACCATGCTGATAACAAAGCCCTAGATTGCATTGCGCATCAGCATAGCCTGCTCTTGCTGGCGCTTGCCACTCTTCCGCGGCTGCATCATACTGCTTTTCGTTGTAATAGGTTAGCCCAAGGCTAATTTTATTCTGTGCATCATGAGAATCATAGCCTTTCAATCTCAGGGTAGCCCAGTCCTTTTCATACCAGCTATTATCAAGCTCTTCCGTTTTACCTGCTTCACTAAAATCGCCAGAATCAAGTTGCGTAATAAAATCTTCAAAGCTATTTGCTAAAAGCCTAGCTTGATGATTGCTACTAAGCCACCATATTGATTGTTTATTATCAAAACAAACTTGGTAATTCATCAGCAAGAGGCCGTTATCGTCTTTAGTATATGCGAAATATACACCCACATTAGGATAATCGTGATCTTCGGCGTAATATTGCATATCTATCAGTTCATGAAGGCTACTAAAGCCAGTCATTGTGCATATATCGCTTATTTTACGTGGTTTTGTATCACCATTCTTGATTTTCATCAGTTCTTTGTAAGATTTGGGGACTTTATAGCCTAGTATATGCCTAAGGAATTTGACTGCTCTATATGAATTTTTATCCTCCGTTTTTCCGTATTTCACTCCCATAAAGGCATACAGATCGATGTTTGCCATGAAATGCTCCTATAAATCAACCTTGTTTCGCTACATCACTGAGCCTATCTTTATAGAGCCTAAATATTATTGCAGCTATTGGCAGGGCAAAGATCATGCCCACTATTCCAAATACTGCGCCATTTATCAATAATACTATCATCGTGGCTATGGGGCGCAGGCCAACAGAATCGCCCACGATTTTTGGCGTGATGATAAAGCTTTCTAAGAGTTGTACAGCCGCATAGCCTATCACCACATACATTGGGTGAAATAAATCTTGAAACTGTACCGCTGCAAAGAGCACTGAGAGCACTACACCCACAGAGAAGCCCAGATATGGCACTATCGAGAGCATACCAGTGATAGCGCCTAACAGAATAGCCGATTCCAGCCCAATGATCTTTAAAACTATGATATATAGCACACATAGGATCGCCATCACAGCGAATTGCCCTCTAAAATAGGCTGCGAGCACTTCGCTTGATAGAGAAATATAACGCCGCAGCCCCTTTTCATGGTTATTACCTGTGTATTTATCAAGAAACGCTTGTATCTGTGGGTAATCCACTAGCACAAAGCCAGCAATGACGGGCACCATAGCTAGGCTGAATGTGATTGATACTGCCGATTGTACAGATCCGAGCAGATTAGCTAGCCAGCGAGCTATTGTCGCGCCTGAATCTGCCAGCTTAGCTGCAGCAGCGTTGTAAACCTCGGTGCTAGACATATCAATATTCAATAATTTGGATATTTCTGTTGCTTTATCAATTATAAATGTCACATACACTGGCATTTTATGAGCAACACGCGTGAGATCTGTATATATTTTTGGCAGCAGCCAGATAAAAAGCGCAGCAAAGATAAGCAAAGTGAACCCCAGCACAATTAGTGCCGCCAATGGATAAGGCATCTTGCGGCTAAGCCTTGTGGCAAATGGGCTGAGCATATAAGCAAAGAGAAAGCCAAATAAAGTGATCACAATCACTTGACCAGCTGATAGAATAATATAAAATAGCAGAATAACAGCAGCAATAGTGAGTAAATTTTTGATACTAAATCGCAGCTCCATACACATCCTCATTGTTTTCGAACATGACAGAATGACACATATTGCTAAGCTTTGTCAATAGTGGTATATTCGCGAGGACAGATCGGCAATCGGAAGGAGTACTTAATAGGATGTCATGCTCCTATGCTCCCTCTGGAAGAGGGTTAGGGGAGTCGTCACGGAGTGTAAGCGGAGCGGGCTCTGCCCGTCGGAGCGACAGCGGAGTGCAGATGCGTACCACAGTGTCGGCTTTGCCGACCGAGGATAAAGCATCTATAGTGTGCAGAAGCACCACAACAATCGGAAGGAGTATTTAATGGATATTAGCAAAAAAATAGCAGAGATTAAGCAAGAGCCAGGCTTTAAAGAGCATGTAGGCATGGTATTAGTACATAACGGCATCGTGCGTGGCACTAGCAGAGATGGCTCAAAGACAGTGCTATCAGTGTATGTGAAGCCCGATAGACTGAAGATGCAAGCTATATGCAAAGAAATGGAGCAGCGGCCTGGTATATTCCGCATATTTGCACATGCAAACGAAGGTGAGCTATTTCCTGGGGATGATCTGCTCTATCTTTTCGTGGCTGGCGACATCAGAGAGAATGTGAAAGCCACATTTGCAGAATTGCTTGATAGAATTAAATCTGAATCTGTGATGAAGCAGGAAATAACAAAGTAAACTTTCCCCAATTTCAAAAAAATTATAAGATCTCCTAAAAAACTATGGCTATTTTTTGAAATATTGTATAATAATTAAGTCATATTTTTTTGGGAGGTTTCACAAATGCAAGAGAAGCTTTGGACAGTCTCGACGATTATCGTTATAGTCTGTCTGTCAGTGGTTGGGACAATTATAGGGCTTGAGCTTATCACCAGTCTTGGTGTTACGCCTAACACATCTATTATTGGTGCTTTGGTTGCGATGATTATCGCACGTATTCCAGGGCGTATATTTTTTCACTTTCGTTCAATACATGTGCAAAACCTTGCGCAGACGGCAATATCTGCGGCCACATTTGGCGCGGCTAATAGCTTGCTATTGCCGATAGCTGTGCCTTGGGCAATGGGACGCCCTGAGCTGGTTGTGCCTATGCTGGTTGGCGTTGGCATGGCTCTTCTTTTGGACGGATATCTTGTTTATCGTATGTTTAACACTCGTGTGTTTCCCGCGACAGGCGCATGGCCGCTTGGTGTGGCCACAGCAGGTGTTATCCATGCTGGTGATAAAGGTGGTCGTCAAGGCTGGCTGCTGCTGGGCGGTATTGGTGCAGGTGCAATAGGCGCTGGCATTGGCATACCGATGTCATCGTTTGGTGTTGCCTTCTTGGGTAATATTTGGGCGCTGACCTGCTTTGGCATAGGCCTTTTGATCAATGGCTACTGGACTCAGCTTCCATTCTCGCTTGATTTTACATATCTTGTGGCAGATGGCGCAACGGCGCTGGGTACACAGTATGTGCCACACGGCTTTATGATTGGTGCAGGCATAATCGCTCTTGTGCAGGTCATCATGGCTCTGAAAGCTAAGAAAGACGCAGCTGCCGAAGAAAATGACACTAGCTATGCTGATGGCAGGATTCCTACTACGCTTGGTATTGGTGCTGTAGGATATATGATTATTGCTGTTATAATCGCGGTGATCACAGGTGTATATTCAGATATGAGCACAGGCATGCTAATAGGCTTCATCCTCTATGCTGCTTTTGCGGCATTCGTGCATGAGCTTATCGTTGGTATTGCAGCAATGCACTCAGGTTGGTTCCCAGCATTTGCGGTAGCTCTCATCACGCTAATTATTGGTATGTTGATAGGCTTTCCTCCGATGGCTCTTGGTGTATTGGTTGCCTTCTCTGCAGCTACAGGCCCTGCATTTGCTGATAATGGCTACGACTTTAAAGCTGGTTTTATCCTTAGGAAAGGCTTTACAACAGAGCAAGAGCTTGTTGGGCGCAAAGCTCAGCTGATCTCTTCTATGATCGCCTTCTGTATAGCTATTTTCCTTGTGGGCTTTGCTTATGACAGCTATTTTATGAGAGACGCTATGCCGCCAGTTGCGCGCACTTATGCAAGCACAATCGCAGCAGGCACTTCTCCTGAAATCGCCATGAAGCTGCTAATTTGGGCAATCCCAGGCGCGATCCTGCAATTTATTGGAGGCGCAAAACGTCAGATTGGGGTTATGCTTGCGACAGGCCTCTTGATAGCGAACCCGCTCGCGGGCTGGGCTGTGCTGCTTGGTATCCTCATACGCTTCGTTATAGCTAAGAAATTTGGTAGCAAATATCAAAGCGATATGGAAGTATTTTCAGCTGGTGTTATCGCTGGTGACGCGATTTATAACTTTATCACATCAATGTATAACAGTGCGAAAGCAAAATAAACTAAGGGGAGTAACTAATGAGCTTGAAACAAACAATGACAGTATTTGAATTATTGGATAGCGCTTATGTCAATGGCAAAGCGGTTGTAGAGCTTTTTAAAGATTTCGCAGGTGTAAAGGCGAGCTATCAAACAGTGAAAGAAACTAAAGCCAGCACCGACTGCATCACAATACTTATCCCTGGCTCGGATGGCAAGTCTAAAGGCGGCAATGCGCCAACTTTAGGTATTGTTGGTAGATTGGGCGGCATAGGAGCGCGTCCATCAAGGATAGGCCTCGTATCGGATGCTGATGGCGCAGTGGCTGCTATATCATCAGCATTGAAACTTGCGCAAATGCAGGAAAATGGCGATGTATTGCCAGGCGACGTACTTGTGACCACGCAGATTTGCCCGAATGCGCCTACACAGCCGCATGAGCCAGTTGATTTTATGGGCGCTCCTATTGATATGGCAACCACCAATAAATATGAAGTGTTGCCAGAGATGGAAGCCATTCTTTCTATTGATACAACAAAAGGTAACCACTTTCTGAACCATAAAGGCTATGCAATCTCTTGCACAATTAAAGATGGCTGGATATTGCGCTTGTCAGAAGACTTGATTCGCATCATGGAGATGACATCTGGCAAGCCAGCGGTGACTTTCCCTGTTTCCATGCAGGATATCACACCTTATGGCAACGATATATACCATATCAATAGTATTGTGCAGCCATGCACAGCCACAACTGCGCCTGTGGTAGGGGTGGCGATATGCACTGAAACGCCAGTCCCTGGCTGCAGCACAGGGGCAAGCCATGAGGTGGATATTGCCCTAGCAGTGAAATTTGCTGTGGAAGTGGCAAAAGAATACACTCGCAAAACAATGACTTTCTATGATGAGACAGAGTTTGCTAAATTGCAAAAACAATATGGCAGCATGAAGCATCTTTTGACAAAGTAATTCTTGCTTAGCCCTGCGTAAAATGCAGGGCTTTTACATAAGGTGATAATTATGAAACTAACAGAAGAAATATTGAATTATGCGGTTGTTGGCGGGGCTATTCTCGGTGGTGGCGGTGGTGGCAGCCGTGAATCAGGCATGCGCGTTGGCAAAGCGGCGCTGATGTATGCTTCGCCAGAGCTTATTAGTATAGATGAGGTTGACCCAGAGATGCTGATAGTCACAGCCTCGGCTGTGGGTGCTCCTGCTGCCAAGACAGGCATGGCGACCCCACGAGACTATGTGCATGCAGTGCAAATGCTGGAGCAGCAAATGGGCTGCAAGATGGGAGGCATCATCACTAATGAAAATGGCGGCACAGCCACAATCAACGGGTGGATTCAAAGCGCCGTGCTAGGCATTCCTCTTATTGATGCTCCATGCAACGGCAGAGCGCACCCCACTGGCACTATGGGCAGCATGGGGCTGAATAACGTCGCTGGCTTTGTATCTTATCAGGCAGCCGTTGGCGGAAATCCTGATTTGGGTAATTATATGGAATTGACAGTGAGCGGCAGCCTTGGCCACTGCGCCTCAATGATTCGTAAAACGGCAGATGCTGCTGGCGGGCTTGTGGCAGTGGCTCGCAACCCTGTGAAAGCCTCATATGTGAAGGCTCATGGCGCGGTTGGTGGAGTGAGCCATGCAATAGATACAGGCAGAGCCCATGCCGAAGGTATGAAAAAAAGCCCCCAAGCAGCTATAGAAGCTGTGGCAGCCTTCCTCAAAGGCAAGATTGTTGTATCTGGCAAGGTGGACGAGTTGAAGCTTGAGACTGTGAACGCTTTTGATGTAGGGCGTGTGTTGATTGGCAGATGTGAGATGACTTTCTGGAATGAATATATGACACTGGAAAACGGAGCTGAGCGGCTAATGACCTTCCCCGATCTGATAGCCACATTCGATTTGAAAACGGGGCTGCCTGTGACCTCAGCTGAGATAGCAAAAGGACAGGAAATTGCGATAGTGGCTACATCTAGGAGCAATATTCGCCTTGGGGCAGGCTGTATCGATCCAGCGCTCTTGAAAGAAATCGAACCAATTATTAATAAAACAGTACTATAAGGAGATCTCTATGGCAACAATTGCTACACTGACAATAGGACAAGCTCCACGCGTGGACATTATCCCTGTGCTGGAAAAGTTTATACCAACTGATGCGATGGCTCACTTTGGCGTATTGGATGGCCTGACAGATGCAGAAGTTGCTCGTGATTATGCCCCTGCAGCAGGGGAAAAGGTGCTAGTATCTCGCCTAAAAAGCGGTATGGAAGCGCGTCTGGGCGATTCTAAGATTGAAGCTGGGCTTTTGCGAAAAATAAAAGCCATTGAGGAGCAAGGCTTTGCTGTAATAATGCTGCTTTGCACAGGAGAGTTTCATTCGCTAAAAACGAAGCACGCAATGCTGATAGAGCCAGATAGGGTCATTCCTGCTGCGCTCAGCTCAATTATGGGCGATAAGCAGCTGGGAATCCTTGTGCCAGCAGAGGAGCAGATCAAAGAGCAGCTTTCAAAATGGCATGCTTTGAGCAAAACCCCTGTATGCGCGGCTGCAAGCCCATATAGCGGCACTGAGCAAGATGTAATCAAGGCTGGGCTTGCTGTGAAAAGCATGGGCGCTGATGCAATTATTTTGGATTGCATGGGCTATAACATGCAGCATCTGAATTGGCTCACGGCTGCGCTTGATATACCTGTGATTCTATCAAATAGGTTTATGGCGGCTATTGTTGGGCAGTTTGTAAAATAAATGAAAAGCGACAGAACTAAGCCTGCGGGCTACGCAACTAAGCCTGCGGGCTATGCTGCGGTATTCACTAATAAAAAGCTAGTATTATTTCTGGTGCTTATCCC
>JAITWL010000127.1 GCA_031285285.1 Deferribacteraceae bacterium
CATTCTGCTTTTTGGCTCTTCGCGCCACGCCTATCACCACTTTGCCGCTGAGGCTTTGTGAATCAATCTTGCCTTCGCCGCTTATCACTAGGTCTGCACCTTTGAGATGCTCGCCAAAATTCACTGTATCAAGCACCACCTCTATGCCCATGCGCAGTTGCGAGCCAAAGAAGGCCACCATACCGCCGCCCATGCCGCCAGCAGCGCCAGCGCCTGCAAGCTGGGATACATCTGCGCCAAGCTCAGCCTGCACAATTTTAGCCACATGTCTTAATTGCCCATCAAGATAGGCCACCATATCAGAGCTGGCGCCCTTCTGCGGGCCAAATACATAGGCTGCACCAGTTTCTCCATAGAGCGGATTATTTATATCGCACATAGTGACGATTTCCACAGACTTTAGCTCAGCTAGCAGGCCGCTTTTATCAATCTTGACGATTTCCGCAAGCGTGCCGCCTGTTGGGATAAAGCTATCGCCAGCTGCATTAATAAATTTTATCCCAAGTGCCGCCGCCGCTCCAGCGCCAAAATCGTTTGTAGCGCTGCCGCCTAGGCCAAGGATAATTTTCTTGCAACCACGTTGCGCTGCTGCTGCCATCAGCTGCCCCACGCCATAGGTGGTTGCTTTCAGCGGATTAGGCGCATCGCCCACAAGCGGCAGCCCAGCACAGGCGGCCATCTCTATCACGGCTGTCTGTCCATTTTCAATGAGGCCATAGAATGCCTGCATATCCTCCATGAAAGGCCCTTTGACAGTCGCATACACCTTCTCGCCAGTCATAGCCGTGAGAAAGGCATCTACGCTGCCCTCGCCGCCATCAGCCACAGGTATCTGCACCACCTCCGCCTCTGGATACCAGAAGCGGATGCGCTCGCCCATGATCTCGCAGATTTCAGCCGAGCTCATGGTGCCTTTGAAGGAATCAGGAATTAAAATGATTTTTTGCATAATAAGTTAACCTCAATATTCCGTCATTGCGAGGCTCTGCGAAGCAATCCAGACTTCAAGATAGATGCCAATAGTTCCCCATTGGGCTTAATTCTGGATTGCTACGCTCGCAATTGACGCTCTGGCAGCTTGCTTATAAAAATAACGATATTACAAACACCCCAGCCATAGCACACACGCCCTCAATGAGCGTCACCATAGTCTGAGTTTTATAGCCTTGCTGTGGTGTCATCTCGCCAAAGTTTGTCACCACCCAGAAATATGAGTCATTCGCATGAGACACTGTCATAGCGCCTGCGCCTATGGCCATCACTGTGAGTGCAGCAAGTGCAGGTGTATCAAGCCCTAGTGGAATCATCAGCGGCGCGAGTATGCCAGCAGTGGTGGTGATAGCCACTGTGGATGAGCCTTGAGCTGATTTCAATATAGCCGATAGTATAAATGGGAAGAAGATGCCGATGCCCGCAAGTATATCAGAATTGGATGTGATAAATTCCACCATGCCTGAGACGGCTATCACCCTGCCTAATACGCCGCCTGCGGCTGTGATAAAGAGGATAGGGCCGACCACTTTCAGCGTGCTATTGGTGACTTCATAGAATTTATCCATCTTCTTAGCAGAAGAGAGCTGCACAACAGCAAAGAGCAAGCCTACTGTCAATGCGATAACAGGCGTCCCTAGAAAAGTGGCGATATTGCGCGCTGAGCCTTCCCAGCCTGCCATAGCTGCGATTGAGCCAAGAGCCATCAGTATGATAGGCACAATTATTGGAGCTATCGACATAAAGCTTGATGGCAGCACGCCAAATTCGGCCACAAGCTGCTCGTAGCTTTTTACTGTTTTGCTAGTGGAATCAATATCTTCTTTATTTTGAATCTTTTTGCCAATGTATTTTACGAAGAAATAGGCGCCAATCAAGGCAGGGATAGATGCGAGAACGCCAAAACCCATCACTAGCAATAGATTATGCCCGATGCCAAGATTATGCCCAATACCAAGGGATATTGATGCTATGCATGATAATTTTGAGGCGCATATAATGGCTTCATTAGCTGTAGACGGTCTGTTAGATATTGTTGCGGCATTGAGAGCTGTGATAGGTTCAGAAGTAAACGAGGCATAGAGGCCTGCCGAAAGTGGCACATCCACAATCCACGACATTTTCACAGGTACATGCAGCATTATAGCCTTGCGGATAGGATTTAATATAACAAAGCCACTATCACAAAATACCACCCAGCCCATGATAAGCACGGCTAGCTCTGGCTTTTTCTTGCCAACAATCTTCACCACCATGTCTGCAAGCTTGATAGCGCCACCTGTGAGCTCTAATATAGAGCCTATCAAGGCACCTAAGATGATCACAATACCAATGCTTGTGAAAGTGCCTGCAAAGCCAGCACCAATAACATTGGCAATGCCAAGAGTAGTCTTGCCATCGACAGTCACATTATTAAGCGGAATGCCAGCAATCAAACCCAACACAAGCGACACACCCATAATTGATAAAAACGGATGAATCTTAAATTTAGAAATAGCAACGATCATCAC
>JAITWL010000106.1 GCA_031285285.1 Deferribacteraceae bacterium
ATAGCGAATATAGCCCGCTGCTTGCAATGTGTCAGTCACCATTTCCATCTGGTATGGATCGTGCGATGGCTCTGTCGCAAGATAGCCAGTGTCTGGTGAATATGAATAGGCTGAGATATGCTCAGGTGCTAGCTTTATCAATTCTTGCAGGCTAGAAGCCATATTTGTGTGCGGAATCTGTGGAATATCATAGATCAAATCAAGATTGATAGCTGCTTTTGTAAAGCATCGCAACAGCTCATAAGCCTGCCGCGCTTGCTCTGCGCTATGAGCACGCCCCAAGAGCCGTAATGTGTCGTTATCTAGGCTCTGCACGCCCATGCTGATACGGCTAATAGGAAGCTCAGCTAACGCGCGGCAAAGCTCAGCCGATACGCTCTCTGGGTTCATTTCCACTGTGAATTCTGCGCCAGAATTATAGCGAATGAGCGGCAGCATGGCTTCAATAAAGCTGGGAAGCCGCATACCAAGATATGATGGCGTACCTCCACCAATATAGATGCTGTCCACTTGCGTAGCCCGCAAGCTTAATTCTGGATAATCAAAGGATCGGAGCTCTAAAAGTAGCGCCTGTAAATATTGAGCGATTATATCGTCCTTAGCCTTTGCTATAGAGTAAAAACCACAATAAGGGCATTTCTTCACGCAGAAAGGTAGGTGAATGTAAAGGCCAATGCTCATTGTGGCAGCTTGAGCCTATATTGTGCCGCTATATTTTGCATATATGCAGAAATTGGCGCTATCAGCTTCATATTGCCAGTCCTTGGGTGTGTAAATTCCAATGAAAGCGCGAATAAAGGTAACCGTCTGTCATTGTCAGGCTTATTATAGACCCAATCAGCCACTAGAGGATGCTTATGAGCTTTGAGGTGCACCCGTATCTGATGTGTACGGCCAGTAAATGGTTGCACACTTACTAATGAAGCTTCTCTGCCACATGATATAGGCAAGAAGCTAGTTATAGCGCGTTTACCACTTTTAAAATTAAGCTTATACTTGCCATGTGCAATCTTTGAGCTGATGGGAAGCATCAAGCTCACAGCTGCACCAAAATTTCCTTCGGTTATAGCCAGATATTCTTTTTTAATAGCATTGCGCTCAAATTGATCGCAGAGAAAGGCATGCGCAGCTGGCGTCTTTGCACAGAGCATCAGCCCACCTGTGCCAGCATCAAGGCGATGCACAATATAGATTTTGCCATATCTATCATCTAAAATGCTACGCAGCGTATGCATCTGCTCTTTGTGCCTATCATCAATACAATGCAGCCCATGAGGCTTGGAAATAGCTATTATATCAGCGTCTTCATAAATAATTGGTATCACGCCAGCAGGGGTCGTAAATTTATTCATATTTGCACTGTAATATATGGCTATAGTGTTGTCAAATGGATTTTTATTTGCTATAAGTAATCGCGAAAGTACCTTAAAGCCAAAAATGGGGTTTGGGGTTAGATTGGAGATTATATGATCATATATGGCAAAAATCCTGTTTTTGAGGCTATAAAATGTGGACTGGTGCACGCTGTATACATTCGCAAAGGTACAGCGCTCTATGATGTCACCTTTGACGTGCCTGTGAAAATACTTGGCAAAGAAGAGTTTGACCACCGTTTTAGCCGCGAAGCTCAGGGTTTAGCAGCAGAGATCGATGATTTTAAACCGATTTATCTTGATGAAGCTGGTGGGCTTGATAGCGCTAAGGGTGTGGTGATCCTTGATAGGATACAAGATCCGCATAACTATGGTGCGATTATCCGCTCTGCTCACTGCTTTGGTATCAATCATATCATTGTACCCCGCTATCATCAAGCGCCAATGACTGCATCTGTATGCAAAGCTAGCGCAGGGGCTATATTCTATACCACTATCATAGAAGAAACAAATCTATCAAAAGTTTGCACTGTGCTCAAAACTAAAGGCTTTTCGATAGCAGCCTGCGATGCTGATGCGCAAATGCCTGTGAGCCAAGCGCCAAAAGAGAAGATCGCCGTTATCGTAGGTTCTGAAGGTAGAGGTATACGAGATTGCATTTTGCAAAACGTCGATTTATCCTTACGTATACCGATGTCTGGCCAGCTTGATTCCTTAAACGCAGCCCAGAGTGCGGCTATCGTTTTCTATGAACTTTTTAGCCGCTAATGGCTTGATTATACGAAAACTGTGCAAATAATGTATTGACATAGCCGCGTAACTTTTGTACAAAAGTACGCAACAAGCGCGGTGCATTGCAAGTTGTTCAATGCGCCAACAGGATGTTGGCATAATCGGCAGACGAGCGAAGCGACTGAATGCCGCAGGCGCGTACCGCAAGCAGGCTCTGCCTGCGAGGATAAAGCGCCGTGTGCGGAACTCGGCACAGGACGTGCCGATGTAGCCATTAGGTAGGCGGCTTATTAATATAAAAATCGTCTTGCAGGGTAAAATTCGCCGTAATTGGACAGCTTTATGGATAGCAGAATACCAGAAGCGCTTGTCAAATCAGACTCCACTCGAGGTGATCGAATGGGGAAGCCGAGCTGCCGCGCGTGAGGAGAAATTCTTCAGCAAATTGCAGCCTGGAGACAGGCTAGTGGCACTTGATGAAGGAGGACGCACCTTCGATAGCGCAGGCTTGGCTGAGTACATTGGGAGCATGATCCCGAATCACCGCAACCTCTATCTTTTTGTGGGAGAGGCTTACGGGCATTCCGAAGTTGTGTTAAGGAATGTAAGCGAGACGTGGTCACTCTCAGGGCTTACGATGTCTTACGAAGTGGCTTTGGTTGTGCTTGCAGAGCAGCTATACCGCAGCATGACCATACGCACAGGCCACCCATACCACAAGTAAAAAGGGGGATTCATTATGAATACCGAGCGTTCGGATTACTTCAGAAACAAACTCCTTCAAATGAAAGGCGATCTTATCAGCAAGCTTAATGAGCGTTATAATGAGGCACTGAGCTTTGGCAATGACGGCACACAAGATTCTGGCGACGAAGCATATAATATTTACAATAAAAATCTCATGCTTGGCAAAGTGGAGACCGATGCACTAAAGCTACAGCTGGTCGAACAGGCGCTCATACGCATAACAGGCGGCACTTACGGCGTCTGCATCGAATGCGAAGACGAAATAGAAGAGCGACGACTTGAATATGTGCCATTCGCCCGCTTTTGCACTGAATGCAAGAGCGAGATGGAGAAAAAAGGGCTAGTGAGGATTTAAATATGAATAAAGCTATTGAAAACATCATTTCGCGGCGTACTGTGCGCCAATTCAAGACCGATCTGCCACCAGAAGCTCATCTTAATGCGATCATTGAGGCAGGGCTGTATGCACCATCCACCAAAGGGCGACAAAGCTCGCATATGATAGTGGTGAAGGGGATTGAGCGCGTGAAAGAGATTGACGCGCTTGTCAAGAGAGCCACCGAGGAAGCCAAAGATAACCCTGAGCAGATTTATACAGAAAGGGTGCTAAGCTTATCATATACTATCAACTACGAAAATGCGCCAATCTTCATAATAGTGACAGTTGACACGCTCAACAGCACTAATACTGATGCTGATGGTGCTGTGATACTGCAAAATATCTTCTTAGCAGCCCATTCGCTGGGGCTAGGCTCAGTGTGGATCAATCAGCTACGCTATCTATCAGATACACCTACAATGCGCGCATTCCTAAGCAAATACTCCGTGCCAGAAAGCTATCGCATAGCTGCCTGCTGCGCAATAGGCTATGGCGCAACAGAGCTGCCAAAAGCAATGGCACGCAAGGAAAATCGCGTAGCAGTGTACGAATAAGCTATTTGGCCTGCTGGAGGTATAAATGTTAGCTGCAACACTTGTCCGCACAGGCCTAAAAGTAAATAAAGATAGCTTCGGCGCACTACCTCTGCAACGTGTGGGCGTGGCTATAGCATCTCGCATTCTTGTGCGGGCACTTGATGCAGGAATTAATTTTTTTGATACTGCGCGCTTTTATACAGATAGCGAAGAGAAGATTGGCGCTGCGCTTTCGGCTCGCCGTAGCGAATTTTTAATTGCCACTAAAACTATGGCGAAGACTGGCCAAGAGCTTAGAGAGCAGCTAGAAACTAGCTTGAGAAATCTCAAGACTGATATGGTGGATCTGTATCAATTTCACAACCCCTCTTTCTGCCCAAAGCCTGAAGATGGCAGCGGCTTATATGAAGAGATGCTCAAAGCCCGCGCTGAGGGCAAGATTCGCTTCATAGGCCTCACAAACCACCGAGCAGAAGTGGCGGAAGAGGCAGTGAAGAGTGGTTTATATGACACTCTCCAGTTTCCGCTAAATTATCTATCATCGCCAAGAGACATCGCACTTGCTGAGCTTTGCGAAAAAGAAAATGTAGGCTTTATTGCCATGAAGGCACTCAGTGGTGGCCTGATCACGGATTTACCTACATCTAGAGCTTGGCTCGCTCGCTTTAAAGATGCTGTGCCTATATGGGGCATACAGAGCGAAGAGGAGCTGGATAAGCTGATAGCAGCCATGAACTTGCCAGCAGAACTCAATAAGGCGCAGGAAGCACGCATAGAAAAGGATCGTAGCGAGCTAGCAGGCGAATTTTGCCGCGGTTGCGGCTATTGCATGCCATGCCCTGCAGGGATAGATATAGCAAATAGCGCCCGTATGTCGCTATTGCTACGCCGTGCGCCCACAAGCATCTACCTATCAGAAGACTGGCAGCGCAAAATGGCGCTGATTGAAAACTGTACCGAGTGCGGCCAATGCGCATCCCGCTGTCCATACGGCTTAAAAACGCCTATGCTGCTTAAAAAGAATTATGCGGATTATTTGAGTTTTTTGTAAATCACAACTGCTTAAAAAACTTAAATGTATCAACTAGTTGCGCTATTCCTTCAGAGACTTCGGCAGAGCCTGCGTGCCCTCGGAATACTTCCACACGAAATTGTGCCGCATCTGGCAAGCCTTTGGAGAACCACACTGCTTGTTTTCGCAGCAGATTCAGATAATGGCCAAGTTTATTCATATCAGTGCCTGCGTGTAGCAAGCTATAGTCAAGGAGTTTCAGGAGCAGTGCATGGATCTGCGATGGGGAGATAAAGCCTTGTGTAGCCTTCTGTTCACGAATAGCTTGAAACACCCACGGGGCATGCATCATGGCGCGGCCTATCATAACTCCATCCACACCTGTATCTTTCATTCGTTTATAGCTAGCATAGTCGCAGACATCACCGTTCCCAATAACTGGAATGGTAGCGTTGGCAGCCATTTCAGCCAATGCCTCATAGTGTATCGCGCCGCCAAACATTTGTGTGCGCGTGCGGGCATGTAAGATGATAGCATCAGCACCCTCAGATTGTGCAATATCAAGGATTTCACGATACACTGGTTTGCTTTCTTCCCAGCCAATACGTATCTTCACAGAAAATGGCCGCTCCGTCGCTTGCCGCACGGCACGAACGATCTGCGCAACATTCTCAAGATTAAGCAGCAGGGCACAGCCGCCGCCAGATTTGATCACCTTCTTGACAGGGCAGCCCATATTGATATCGAAGGCATCAGGGCCATTATAAGCCTCTGCCACAGCTATTGCAGGCGCGTAAGCTGCGCTGTTGCCGCCAAAAAGCTGTGCCACCACAGGTCGATCGCCTTCCATCATATCCAGATAGATAGTGCTCGCAGGATTGTCACGGCAGACACCTTCCACGGAGACCATCTCCGTGTACGCGATGCCGTCGAAATAGTCCCGCAGAATCTTACGAAATGGAGGAGTGCTGACACCAGCCATAGGAGCGGCGACGAGGTCGTTTCTAGAAAGTTGTTGGCGAAAAAAATCGCGGTTACTACTCAACATAAGAAAATTATAGTCTACAGTTGCCTTTTGTGCAAGTAGTCTCTCATATTACAGGGTCGTCTGTTCTCAATAAAAAATGTTTTTCATTTCGTCATTGCGAGGCATCGCATTAATTATGGCTACTAATTTATATTGTGATGCTTGCACACATAATGATAGCGATGGTTTAAGGCTAAGGAACCACTACCCTGCCCTGCGGGCACCCCTTCCGCCGAAGGGGACTTTTGCCTTACTTTGTTTCGTGAGTCCAAAACCAGCGTTTCTGTAGCTTTAATCAAAAAAGAACAGAATGACCCTGCATATATTAAAGATTTCTTGCCAAGTTGCCCACAATTGCTCTATAATGTAATCATGAGGAAAGTATCTGGGCACGTGCTACGTGTTACGATTTTTGTTATTTTGCTATTTTGCCTTTCTGTGCAGGCTTTTGCGCAGGAATTGTTGATCCGCAAAGATAGCTTTAGCACAGAAGTTTTCCTAAAGATACCACCTGAACAGATCGCTGATATCCAGCAGGCTGGCTCAGCTGTCACAGTCACATTCAATCGCCAGATGCGCACGCCATTTTCACAAGCCATGAATGATCCTTTTGTGATATCAATTCAGGGGCAGGGCAATAGCTTCACTATCACATTTCAGAATGCGGCGGACTTTGCCGCTGTGCGCACCACTGATGGCGTGCGCTTCATTGCCACTCGCCCTATGGAGCTGGATAGCGTCTTGCTTAGCTATAATCTTGAAGCGCCTATCCTGCGTAAGCAAAATTATGCGACTGACGATCCTGCGCTTGATGCACAGCTACGCGAATTTGATACTATGATGCAGAATCGACAATTCTACATGGCTGTGAATGCTATGAATAATATCCTCGCCACCACTGATAACCTCTATTATCAGCAGGAAGCACTTTATCGCCTTGGGACTGCGCAAATGGCGCTTGGGCCAACTGATATAGTATCCTATCTGGACGCAGCCTCCACTTACGACTCGTTTGTCGAGCGCTATCCTGATAATAACAAAGTAGCACAAGCGCGGCAGCTAGCGGCTGAAGCCAAAGAGCTTGGCGGCACAATGTTTGAGGCGGCCAATTCCTACAGAGCAGTGTATGACAATGCCACCGATGCAGAGACAAAACGCGTCACGCTGCTGAAAATAGCAGAAATATACAATGGCTTAGAGCAATTTGATAACACTATAGCAGCATATGAAGAATATCTTGATAATTTTAAAGCTGATCAAAATAGGATAAGGGCGCTGCTGGGTTCGCTTTATATCAATAGAACGCGTGAAGATGATGCCTATAGGATGTTTTCACAAGTGCCCATAGATACATTGAAGGAAACGCTCAGCAATGCTGAGATTTTCGCATTGGCTAAAATATTTCAAAGTGTAAATGATCTGGATAAGGCCACGACCCTATTTGATTACATTGGCACGCAGAGCATAGAAGAAGCACCAGAGGCGCTCTGGCACTTGGCAGATATATACAAAACCCGTGAGCAAACAGAAAACCATCTGCGCACGCTAAAAAGGTTGATGGATAACTTCCCTGACACCACATATGGCCTAGACGCACTGATAGCGCATGCTGAGCTGACCTATGCTGATCAAAGCGCCACTGATTGGCGCGCTATACTCGACCCTGTCTATCAAATTGAAGACACTGAGGGGCTAGTGCCACGTGCAGAGATTATACAAATCAAAGCTTTGCAAGCAGTGAATGATGTATTTCCACTAGTGAGCAAAATAGATGAGTATATAGCCACCTATCCTGAAGAAGGCATCAATAACATTCTGCTGAAAATGAAGGAAGATGCGCTATATAACAAGGCTATGGAATATTTGCAAGGAGATAATGATAACGACGCCTTGACGCTCTTTCGTCAGGTTGTGGCGCAATTTCCAGAATCGCCACGGATAGTCGAGATCACTCAGCATATTGATGATATCCTTTATAATGGCGCGCTAGCACTATTTAATAATAAAGACTATGCAGGCACTCAGGCTGCTGTGGATAGCCGCATGCAGAATGAACCCCCTCATGCAAATCCTGTGAGCTTGGTAGCTGTGCGCTGGCCAAAGCTTAAAGATGAGGCCAAATATCAGCATGCTAAGGCGCTATATGATGCTGCAAACTATGAAGGTGCAATAGCAGCTATAGAAGATAATATGCAAAATCCTGAGCGGCTAGAAGAGCGCTGGCCAGAGCTTTGGGAAGATGCTAAGTTTGCCTATATGAATACAGGCAATCTGCCCGAATGGAAGCTACGCTATAAGGCGCAGGAATATTTAGCATATCTACCCAATGGGCGATATGTGAATGAAGTTATGCCTATGTTGGTGCAAAATTTTCAGATACCATTCAACACAGCCTTCTCAGCTGGTGATTATGCATCAGTGGTGCGACTATTTGATGAAAATATCGGCTGGCTTGAGCGCTGGCCAGATCAGACGCTCGCCAATCGTGCTAAAATCATGGTGACTAAGGCTCTTATGCAAATGGGCTTGCGCGATCAAGCTGTGGCAATGTATACCAAAATCACACCTACAATGACAAGTGAGTATGCTGAGCTTGGCTATACGCTATGTCAAAAAAATGTGCTCTATGATATTAATAAGCTCACTGTGGAGCAGTTTACTGCTGTTGTCAGCGAAGCCGAGCGCTGCGGCGATGCAGCGTACACAGTCTCGCTAGTGGATAAATACACAGTGGATAGCCAAGCTGCGCTTAGCACCAAATACCGCTTAGCAAAGAATATCAGCGATGATAGGCGGCGAGAGCAAGTGTTGGCGGATATCTACAGCCAGATAAATAGCGACTCAAGCAAGCAATTTGAAGGCTATGAAGAAGTGTATCTAGATATGGGGCTATTGGCCTATAAGAAGAATGACTTCGCTGGATCGCTAATGCCCTTACAGAAATATGTGGATACATCAAGCGACAGTGGTGATAAAAAAGCCGAGGCACTATATTACCTTGGTAAATCCTTGATGAGCATGAATGAGCGCGATCGCGGACTGGCATACTTTCGCCAGATAGTGGCGATGCCAGATACGATATATAAAAATATGGCTAATAACGAGCTGGAAGATGACGCTTGGAGGCGTGGTCAGTAGGCTCTAATAGATACTCAGATCTTAGGGGGAAAAGGATCGAATGCGTTTTACAATTTCAATGAAAATCATTGCTAGTGTGTCTTTAGTATTAGTGTTAGCAGCAGCTGCACTTGCTTACAACATGGTATTAATGTATCAACAATCCAGCTTGGCAAAAGTTATGGCAGAGGATGCGCTTCCGCTAGTGGCCTTCTCTGATGAAGTCAAAGAGCTTGCTGCGGCTGTGGTAGAAAGCAGCACCAACTACGCCAATACTGGCGATCCAGCTATGCATGATGAATATCAAAAAATATTGGCAACTTTTTTGAGCAAAGTGGATGAACAAAAAGCCTATGTGCTGTCAAAACCACAGATGGGCATCAATACGGCTGCTCTAGAGACTTTTGTTGCTAGCTTTGCTACTGCCTCTGGCGTCGATACTCAGCAGACTGTCGAGACCTATGCTATGTATAATGAGCTAATGATCTTGCTCAATGATACCCTAGAAAAAGCTAATGAGATCTATATGCTAGCTTTTAATACTTTCGCTGCCGATATCGAGGCAGGCAGAGCCACAAATACAGATACGTTTCACTTGATTGAGCACACTGGAGATATGGTAGATAGCTCTAACTCGCTGATGATTGCACTAGCATCAGTTATGAATACCTTTGATATGCCAGAAGCCCAAGCAGAAGTGGACGAATTGATTGATATCCTCCAATATAGCCGCACAGAACTGACTGATCACCTACGCTCAAACGAAATTCGCGCGCTATTCAGCATTATTGAGGCTAATCTTGATGCCTTAGCCGTGCAGATGCCAGATTTTATAACTGCCATGCAGACAATTGGGGAAACAAAAGCAGCCATGTATGAAGCCGAAGCAAAGATGGTTGCTGATATTGTTGGCTTTAATGGCTTTCTTAAACGAAATCTTGCCGCCAATGCCATACAAACAAGCGATAAACTATCAGCAGCTATGATGGTCTGCGCTGTGCTGCTTGCGGTGATCGTGCTGACTGGTATTGTGGCAGTGCTGTATCTGAATAGAGCCGTTATCGCGCCAATTAAGCGCTTTGTGAGCACTACAAAGGATCTGACCACTGGCGATGGCGATCTGACGAAGAAAATTAGGGTAAAAAGCAAGGATGAGCTTGGCGAGTTGGCAGGCTATTTTAATAATTTCATAGACAATGTATGCACAATTGTGTCTGAAGTGAAGCTGGCGGCAGATAGCGTGGCCTCTGGCAATGCCCAATTGGCATCCACTATGGACGAGCTTGGCACAAGCTTTGCCCATCAAACTGAGCAGGTATCGCACCTTGTAACAAGCATAGATGACGTATCAAGCCAGTCTCAGATGAATGCTAACGACCTTGCAGAAAATATCGACACTGTGACCACAACAATCACAGAAGCTGAAAGTGGCAGCGAAAACTTACGCACAGCGATGGATCAGATGCATAATATTAGTCAGCAGACAGAGCGGCTTGCTGAAACTATAGGCAGCCTTACAGGCTCAATTGGCCAGATTGAGGAAATATTGAATGTTATCAATGGCATAGCAGATCAAACAAACCTTCTGGCGCTGAATGCCGCTATTGAGGCTGCGAGAGCTGGCGAGGCTGGCCGCGGATTTGCCGTGGTGGCTGATGAGGTGCGTAAGCTTGCAGAGCGCACGCAGGTGGCTACTCAAGAAGTGAATGGCATCATTCACCAGCTAAGCACAGCATCTCAGAGTGCTTCTCATGATATGTCCACTGCATCCACTGCCGTTGTGGATGGCGTGGAAAATATCAATACCACTAGCCAGACATTCGATGGCATAGTGAGCAAGATGACAGATGCTGGCGAGCGCATTTCAAATGTAAATGCATCTATTGCAGAACAATCTGGCACAATTATCACAGTGCAGGATAGCGTCCGCGTTATTGCTGATAATATTGTAACAAGCAATGCTGCTGTAACAGAAGTGACCGAGACAGTGGAACACCTACAGCAGCTTGCCGATCAACTCAAAACGCTTGTTGGCCGATTCAAAACAAGTGAGATGGGGCATGATGCACAGCTTAGCTTGCCTGAGTACGAACCTGAGCATGCATAAGCTATGATGAAAATTCGATAAAATCCCCTTGTAGAAGGGGGCAAACTGTCGATAAAGTATCTTTATTAGGCTGGATTGGCAACGCATGAGCCTTGCAATAGACTTGTCATGAAACGAAAAAGTTGCGTCATTGCGGGCTCGACCCGCAATCTAGGATTAATCCAATGGGGAATGCGCCTCCACTGGATTTATTCTGGATTGCGGCTCAAGGCGCAATGACGTGTGCTGTCACCCCTGCGAAGCGAATGGGTCTTGGCATTTCATGACAAGTCTAATGACGGAATTATGGAAACTTCGAATTAGAATTGGAATAAAATTCTAATTTGATGTATTTAGTGGTATATCATGCGTTATTTTAAATTTATCTGTATTCTGCTTATATTAACAGCTTGTGCCGATAAAAAGCTGGAGACATTCAGCTTTCAGTCGAATGCTAACGATCTATACATATCAATGGGCGATCAGAGTTGCTATACGCCATGCGAGCTGACTGTGATCCCTAACAAAGCCATGTTTGTGACTGTTGGGCATGATCCAGAGCTGCAATTTCATATGAAGGCCGATAGGGGCGAGCGAGCAACTAGTGGCAATGGTGACAGCAGCAATAGTAGCTCCAATGCTGGCAATTGGGTTGGTAATGATTTTGACATTATCAGTGGCAGTGATGCTAAAGCGATTATTATAATGCTACTTACATCCACCAGCACCACTCTTGCCGTTGTCACCACAGGCGTAGTGCTTGAGGCCGCCCAGCAATCAATGGTAGTGTATCAATACGACACAAAGGCTTACTATATCTATCTCTCAGGTGTATACACAGGCTATGCTCTGCATCAACAAGCGCTTACAAACTATGCCATACAAAATTTTCCACAAATGCAGCAAGAGATCTTTTATGAGGATCAGCCACATATTGATGCTCTTGCTGAGCTATCAAAGCTGTCAAATGAGCGGCTAAAGGAACTACTGATAGGCGCAAATGCTCCGCTCAATGGCACACTGAGCTTTCTAGATGCCTTGACACTGGAAAAGGTCAAAGAAATCTTGAATAGCGAGCTAAGCAAATCAGAGAAAATCGCAAGCCTTTCAGAATTTCTATGGTACGACAAAGAGGCGCTGAGCATTATTTACAGCGATGATATGGAGCTATTTTTAAAACAGATCGATGATTATTTGAAGGCGAAGCGGACAATACTAACTGTGAAAAGGTAATTCCAACGTCATTAGGTTTGTCACGAAACAAGAGCGACCTCGCTCTCCCGCATTAGTCCAGTGGGG
>JAITWL010000147.1 GCA_031285285.1 Deferribacteraceae bacterium
TATTTCCGCCTAAACAAATCCGTCCGCCGCGAGATCACCCTATCCACAAAGAGTATACCATTCAGGTGGTCTATTTCGTGCTGCAATAGTATGGCTTCGAAGCCTTCCGCCTCGATCACTTTCGATTGCATGGCTTCGTCCATATATTGCACTATGATTTTCTCCGCACGCATCACATTGCCTGTGTATTCTGGCACGCTCATGCAGCCTTCGCGCGATTGCTGGCTGCCGCTATATTTGATGATCTCGGGGTTGATTAGCACTAGCAGGCCATGATTTACGCAGGGTTTACGGCTTCGGGAAGCATCAGCCACCACTATGCGCACAGTTTCACCTATCTGTGGCGCGGCAATGCCAGTGCTATGGCCTGCAGCTATCATTGTATCCTTCATATCCTCGATTATCTCGCAGATATCAGCCGATAGCGCTGCTACATCCTCGCACTCAGCCTTGAGTGCCGCATCTGGGTATTTTAAAACTTCTCTAATTGCCATATTACAGCTCAAACACATCCAGCTTGCGCACAGTGATATCTGTGCCTATCTTGCGTGCAGCCTCTTTCACAGGCTCTATCCATTCCTCGCTATCCGATGGCGGCACAATCTCTAGCACCATGATATATGCACCTTTCGCTTTCTGCGTTTGCAAATCTACAATATTAGCACCCAATTCAGCTAGCGCAGCCGTCACTTTATGCACTATCCCTGGCTTATCAGAGCCATACACAGATATAATATAATGCTCACGCCCATTCGCAACCTCAGTATCAGCCTCAGATAGCTTGTAAATGGATGGGGAGAGTTTCACAGCTGCAAAAAAGCTCTGCAGCTGCGCCTCGCTATAGTCCTCAGTATGCGAAACCATAAGCATCATAGTGAAAATATCCCGCAGCCGCGTGGAGCTGGAATCTTCAATATTGAAGCCTTGATTATATAAAATTTCGGTGGCAGCCGCCACAATACCCGCCCTGTCTTTCACAACAAACGTTAATGCGTAGTGATTCATAAAATAGCCCTCATCAGTGTACATTATATGGCACAAAGCTAAAATATGCAAACGTCAAATATATAACATTTGATAGAAAAGTAATTTACAAATAATGATATGAAGTTTAATATACATAACTAGTTGAAAAAAGTGATTAAATTCTCTCTGCTCACTGTTGTATACAGGAAGGATGATGATCTGATGAAAAGAGTGTTTTATGTATTGGCCTTGTTTTGCTGGGCTTGCGCAGGAATAAGTCAATATTCTGTTAATGACATTGAGGATATTGATGGAATAAGTGTCAGCAAATCAACAGCTAAGCCTATCAATGGCATGGTGCATGTGTTCTACGAAAGTGGAGCATTGCAATATGAGACGCCATATAAAGATGGCTTGCGCGAAGGAGTAGCAAAAGGATACTATATAGATGGTATTTTGCAATCCGAGATGCCCTATAAGGGCGGCGTCTTGGATGGAGTGACAAAGACATACTATGAGAATGGCCTCATCGGTCAAGAAATACCATATAAAAATGACTTGATCGATGGAACGGCAAGAGAATACCTTGAAGACGGCACATTGCTATATGAGAAGCCACATAAAGGCGGCCTGTTTGATGGACTTGTGAAAATATACTATGAAAGCGGCTCGCTGCAATCCGAAATGCCTTACAAGAGCAACATACTGGAGGGAGCAGCAAAAATATATTATGAAGATGGCACACTACAATCGGAAACATTCTATGCGAATGGCTTGCTGGAAGGGATAGCGAAAACTTACTATAATAGTGCTGCATTGCGATATGAAGCAACCTATAAAAATAACAAGGTAGAAGGGATAGTGAAAGAATACTATGAAAATGGCAAGCTGCTATCTGAAACGCCTTATAAGAACGGCTTGCGCGAAGGCACAGCGAAAGAATATGGCGAAAATGGCAAATTGCAATTTTCAACACCATATAAAAATGATCTGCAGGATGGTGTTGCAAAGGACTACTATGACAATGGTAAGCTGCGATTTGAAGCACCTTATCGGAAAGATTTGCTCAATGGGCTAGTCAAAAGCTATGATGAAAAAGGCAAAATCGAGATATCACGTTTATATAAAAATGGCGAATTTGTGCGGATTGAGGAAGGTGTGGAAAAAATATACTATAATGATGACAACAGCACCTTGCAAGCTGAGATAACATATAAAAAAGGCAAACGTGAAGGGCTCATAAAAACATACTATGAAAATGGCAAAGTGCAAGTGGAAGGCTCATTCAAAGATGACTTGCTGGAAGGCCGCATAAAAGAATACTACGAAAGCGGCAAATTGTATCAAGAATATATCTATCTAAAAGGCGTGCAAGAAGGCACTATGCAATCATTCAGCGAAAATGGCCGCCTGCACAGCGATATAATATACAAGGCTGATAAGCCAATCAGCGGCAAATGCGGCAATGGCAGGATATTAACCGCGAAAGAGCTGCGAAACTGGGCAAATGGGCTGCGTATCTCTTGTGGGCTTGGCAAGCGATGAATTTATCCGTCATTGCGCAATCTCCAATACATCTCGCAGTTTTGGTGCTATATAAATATCTGATAGATCAAAGCTTTTCAATGCTGCGGCAATGATATCGATCTTGAAATCATCATTTGATTTGCGGTCGATGATTATTTGATACTTGTCATTGTGCTTGCATAGGCCGCCTCGGGCTGTGGTCTTCTCATAGCGGATGCGTATGTCCATCTGGCGCGCAAGATCCTCCAGCATGCCTAATAGTTGCTTCTTTGTTGACGGCTGTGTCATTATTCCAGCCCATACTCTTTGAGCTTATTATATAGGCCTCTGCGGGAGATGCCAAGCTGCTTGGCGGCCTTGGTGCGGTTGCCCTCACATTCTTTGAGCACGTCAATTATTGTTTGCTTTTCGTTATTTTTGAGTGTAGCGTCAGAATTAATGCGGGCTTCATTTGCATCTGACAGCTCTGGCAAGAGCTCCTCAGTCAGCATATCAGTGCGAGCCAAGATTATGCTTCGCTCCACAAGGTTTTCCAGCTCGCGCACATTGCCAGGGAAGGTGTATTTTTGCAGCTTTTTAGTGAATTCAGGTGCAGCACCTTTAATCTTCTTCTGAAAGCGTGCCGAATACTTATCTATAAAATGCTCTATCAATAGCGGGATCTCCGCCACACGCTCCCGCAAAGCAGGCAGATACACAGGGAAAACTGACAGCCGAAAATATAAATCCTGCCGAAAGCTTCCAGCAGCTATCATATCCTCAAGCTTGCGATTGGTAGCCGCCACTATGCGCACATCCGCCGTGATGCTCTTTGATGAGCCTACAGGCTCATAGCTTTTCTCTTGCAAAAATCGCAGAAGCTTCACCTGAGTAGCCATAGGCAGCTCGCCGATTTCATCTAAAAATAATGTGCCACCATTAGCCTCGCTGAACCGCCCTTCGCGAGCAGCTGCAGCGCCTGTGAATGCGCCTTTGACATGGCCAAATAGCTCACTCTCAATGATATTTTCATTCAATGCGGCGGCATTCACTGCCACAAAAGGCTTGCCAGCGCGGGCAGAATTATCATGCACCGATCGCGCAACTAGCTCCTTGCCTGTGCCCGATTCGCCAAGGATCAGCACTGTGGCATCTGTTGGGGCGACCATCGCCAGCGGCTCTATTATCTTGCCAAGCCCTGCCGCCGAATAGACGCCATCAAATTTATAAGAGGATTTGCTAGCAGGCTGCGCTGGCGATTCGGCTTGCAGCAGCTCGGCCATGAGCGTTAGCAGCTCATCCGTATTCACAGGCTTGGTCATATAATCAGCCGCACCCAGCTTCATAGCTGATACAGCCGTTTTGGCATCTAGATTCGCGGTGATTACGATCACTGGCGTGTTATCGCCATTCTGTCGTATGTAAGAAAGGAAGCTCAGCCCATCCATCACCGCCATAGCGATATCAAGAAGCAGAATATCATAGCTGCGCTCGGATAGCTGCGCCACGGCATCCGCGCCATTAGCAGCCTCTGCGCAAATATAGCCCGCATCCTCAAGATGCAGCCGCAGCATATGGCGGTGGTTAGGCTCATCGTCGATAACCAGACATGTGTAGGCAGTCTTTGCGCTAGGCTTTGTGATCATAAATACCTCTGTGGAATTATGAGATATTATCGAAATAAATGCAAGTATTGCTTATATCATTTTACAGTGATATAAATGTTGCATGCAAACTAGTATCATCTTCGTCCGTGAAAAACGCAATAAGCATTCTATTCGCGTGATAGCCGCAGCTTTTGAACAGCACTTCCCTGATAGAGACTACACCGTCTGCGCTCCCGAAGATCTATTGGCTAGCTTAAAGTCTATAAGCGCACGCGCACTGATTCTCTGCTCATTTAATACCAGCAAGGTTGAAGAATATTTTACATTAGCTGATGTAGTGAAATTAAGCTTTCCAAAAGTAGTGCTTGCCTGTGGTGGTCCACATCCGACTGCTCGCAGCGCTGATTGCTTGCAACACTTTGATATGGCTTGTGTTGGCGAAGGTGAGCTTGCTATAAAAGATATAGTAGCTGCTTTTGACAGAGGTGAAAGCCTTGGGCTAGTGATAGGCAAGTCATTGGATGATTTAGATCGCTTCCCTGTCTTCCCACGGCGTTTTATGCAATTTGGCCCTATCGAGATCACCCGCGGCTGCCCAGGGCGCTGTCATTATTGCCAGACCCCACAGCTTTTCCAAGGCAAAGTGCGCCACCGCAGCGTGGATGCGATTGTGGCTGATGTCGAATTTTGTCTACATAGCAAGCGCCGCCAGATGGATGTGCGCTTCATCACATCTGATGCTACTTTTTATGAATATAATGGCGCGGTGAATCTCGCAGGGATAGAAACGCTCTTATCAGGCGTGCGAAATGCTGTTGGTGCTGATGGTAGGATATTCTATGGCTCGTTTCCCTCTGAATTTGACCCTTCGCGCGTCAGCCCTGAGCTAGTAGAGCTTATGAAGCGCTATTGTGATAACAGCACAGTGGTGATAGGCTTGCAGAGCGGCTCTGATAAGCTGCTAAAGCTGATGAATAGGCGGGCGACTGTTGATGATGCTGAGCGCGCGGCAACGCTATTGACAAACGCTGGCTATGATGTGGTGATCGATCTCATATTCGGCCTGCCCTATGAGGATGACAAGAGCCTTGCTGATACCATACGCTGGATAGACGCATGGAAACAGAAGGTGACAATCCATGCACACCCATTTTTTCCTATGCCAGGCAGCGCTTGGGAGCACGAGCAGCCAAGCAAAGTGCCAGAGCAGCTATTACGCCTGCTGCGTTCAATCGAAGGCAGCGGGAAGATATTTGGCAAGTATTTGTAGAATAAAAACAGTCAGGTGTTCGATGAACATAGGTAAAAGAAAAATTAGTGCAGGCTCTGCCTTCATAGTGGCTGAGTTATCGGCCAACCATCGGCAGGATTATGCCGTAGCAGAGGCAACACTTGTCGCCGCCCATGCAGCAGGCGCAGATGCCGTGAAATTGCAGACATACACCCCCGATACCATCACTATCGACTGCGATAATGAATATTTTCGCATGCAATATGGCCTATGGGCAGGCAAAACATTATATCAACTATATCAAGAGGCCTATACCCCTTGGGATTGGTATCCATCATTGAAGGCGAAAGCTGCTGAGCTTGGTATAGAGCTATTTTCATCACCATTTGATCACACAGCTGTAGATTTTTTGCAGGCGCAAGCCGTGCCTGCCTATAAGATAGCTTCCTTTGAGATATTTGATATCCCACTTATCAAGAAAGC
>JAITWL010000185.1 GCA_031285285.1 Deferribacteraceae bacterium
CTCAAGCTCTTCTTCGCTTTTACGCTGAAGATGTTCCAAATACTTCAATATCAGCCTATAATCAGGGGCTAACTTTTGCTGATACTCCAAAACATCAGTATCAATGCGGTAACTGCAAAACTGTATAACTTTCCTTGTGGACATCCATCCCTACATAAACTATGCTACTCATTGTAGTGGCCTCCTTTGTATGCGGTAATCCCTGATAATATACCAGGTAAATCCACGTTGATACAAATTTTGAGGTCACTACATATTGTCTAATGACTTATCAGTAGAACCATCATCAATGCATATCAACTCTAGATCATTGATTGTTTGATTAAGCATACAATCTAAACAATTAGGCAAATACTTCTCTTTGTTGTATACAGGAATAATTACTGATACTTTTATGTTTGCATCATTCCCCATGAGCAATCGCCAGTTTAGCTCTAAAATTTTCATTCACACATGCTAAGTTTTCCAATAGTTTCCCAATAGGTAAGTCTTTTGTAAACATAGCAAAGGCGTTTGTGTCTTTTGGAAAGCACTTGCCACCATAGCCATATGCCCCATCAGGGCCAGGCACATTAGTGTGCATTTCATTAATATAGCCACTCAACAGAGCTGCTTGTCTAACTTTTTGAAAATCTGCGCCATATTTTTCAGTCATATCACAGATGGCATTAAAAAATGTTACTTTCAGCGCACCAAAGACATTGTGAGCATACTTACCAAGCTCTGCCTCATAAGATGACATCTCAATATATTTTTTACCTTTAAACACATCCTTTAAAATATCTATGTGTGATGTAAACACCATTGGTTGTTCTTGAAAATCTGTTACCGCAGTTCGTTCTGTCAAAAACTCAGGCAGAAAGTTCACATCTTTTCCAAACTCTTTAGATAGACAATCTGATGTTCCTGGCAGGACTGTCGTTCTTATAAAAATAGGTTTATTAGGAAGATTTTTAATAATCTCATTTAGTGGTGCTATTTCTTGCTTTCCGTTTTCATCTGTTGGAATATGGATATTCACAAAGATCACATCAGACTCAGATAAATTATCATGAAAGCCCTTAAAAGGGTCATTTATTAAAATTGTATGTTCAGTGTTCTTTTCAAGCCAAACCCTTAACGCATTCCCAATAACACCACAACCTAATATACCAACTATTCTTTTCATATCTCTATTCCCCTTTTACACATAAATCCTTCTCCGTATTTTAAAAAACAGACAATTTACAATTCTATGCGTTTTGTCACTTTCAAATTTAACCTCTGCAATATTGCCACCCAGCAGATTCTGCATTGAGTAATAGTGATTCAGATCATAAAAATAACTTATGCCACAATTATTTATACTATTCTGTGATAGCACTTCTTTAATGGCCGAATACACCAGTTTGTAGCCATCTTTGCCCTCTTGCGAGTGCAGGTTAGCCATGCAGCCGCTAAGCAGCCAGTTGATATAGCTTTGCTTGACTGCCTCATATACCCCACAGCTTACTAAGTGATACTGCAGCGCATCAAACGCTTTCAAAAAATCAAGTGGGTGCTCATCGTTAGTCGTCTGACTGCTACGTATTCCCACGCGATAGCTCATGAGCACCTTATTGATAAAGACAATACTTTTTGCCTGCACAAAGGCCACACACGTAAAAAATAAATCATTAGTGCGAAACACTTCTTGAAATTTTATATTGTTGCTTTCGATAAATTCGCGCCTAAAAAGCTTGTTCCAAGTCCAATTATAAAAAATATTAAAAATATATTTGCTAATATCTTTGTATGTGAAGCTTCGCTTAGGCACATATTTTTCAAATTGATATTTAGTCTTGCTATATTTGCCTGTGCTATTGTCATATTTCCTATTTTTATAAATTGCTATATCCGCCGCAGCTTTGCGAGCCTTCGCGTAGGCAATAGCAAGCATTCGCTTATCAAAAAAATCATCACCATCCAAAAAAGACAGATACTCGCCCCTTGCCACCGCCAGCCCTTTATTGCGAGCCGCTCCAGCGCCAGCATTCGCCTGTGTCAAAATCTGCACACGCTCATCCTTGGCCGCATACTCCTGCAATATAGCCAGCGATCCATCAGTGCTGCCATCATCCACACAGATAATCTCAATCTCACGCAGCGTCTGCGCCAAGATGCTATCCATGCACTCGCGAAGATACTGCTCCACGTTGTACACTGGCACAATCACAGACACTTTTATGCTATTATCCGCAGTCGCGAGCTTTTCCACATTTTCCCCAAACACCCACAGGATGGTACTATCCTGTGCATGTTTGGAGCGTATTAATGACATTATTGGCTTAAACGGGAATAGCGTATTTATAGGGTTTTAAAATATTGTTTAATTGTGGACGATCATATTGTGATGTATTAATACTTTTTGTTGTTTAAACCAAAAAGTGGTGCCAATAGCCAGTTACAGAGATTTATATACTTTGCGTAAATACGTATACTTAGTGTGAATGTGGTTATTTTTGTAATTATTTATATACCACTAAAAATCATTAAACTTTGATTTTTATTGACATAATAAAATTTTATCTGTAATTTAATAAAAAGGGGCTAAAATTATGAAGCGCAAATTTACTGAGAGATTGATCGCATGGAAAAATCAAGTTAATGGCCGCATGCCGCTGCTGGTTTATGGCGCACGTCAGGTTGGGAAAACGTATATTTTACGTGAATTTGGCGAGAAATTTTATCAAAATGTAGCTTATATAAATTTAGAAACTAATCAAGCTGTCAGCTCTTATTTTACTGAAAACATAGAACCAGAGCGGATTATTCGTTTTCTGGAGACTGATGTGCGCCAGCGCATCTTGCCCAATGACACACTAATCGTATTCGATGAGATACAAACTTGCGAGCGCGCTTTGACTTCGCTAAAGTATTTTAATGAAAAAATGCCAGAATATCATATTGTCTGTGCTGGCAGCCTTCTAGGTGTGGCGATTAATCGCGAGGCTTACTCTTTTCCTGTTGGGAATGTCGATTCTTCCACGCTTTTTTCGCTTAGTTTTGAGGAATTTTTATGGGCGTTAAATGAGGAGCGGCTTTGTGACGAGATCGAAGCCTCATTTAATAGCAATATCGCCTTGCCAATGGGTTTGCATAGCAAAGCGCTCGATCTATATAAGATTTATCTGCTCACTGGCGGCATGCCTAGGGCTGTAGCGACTTATATTGAAAGTGGCAGTTTGTTAACTGTGCCTGATATGCAGAATAAAATCGTTAATGATTACATTGCGGATATGGCGAAATACGCTTCCAATGCGGAAAGTGTGAAAATTCGAGCTGCATATAATTCTATCCCCATGCAACTTGCGAAGGATAACAAAAAATTTCAATATAAGCTGGCGCAACGTGGTGGCACAGCGACTATATTTGGTTCAGCGATTGACTGGCTACAATTTGCTGGCATCGTGTTAAAATGCGTTCGTATTGAACAGGCAATAATGCCTATAGCAGTGTATAGCGATTTGGCTAGCTTTAAGTTATATATGGGTGATATTGGCTTATTAACAATGAAAAGCGGAATCGCACATCAGACAGTATTATCATCTGGCGAAATTGACAACACATTCTTGGGGGCGCTTGCTGAAAACTATGTCGCGCAAGCTTTTGCGGCTAAGCAGTATGACTTGTATTATTGGACAAGCGATGGCACAGCTGAAATAGACTTCATCCTGCAAAAAGGCGAAGAGATCATCCCTGTGGAAGTGAAAACAGGAACAAGAGTTAAGTCAAAAAGCTTAAATTTGTTCGTAGAAAGATATAAACCAAGTTACGCGATACGTGTATCAGCTAAGAATTTTGGCTTTGAAAATGGAATCAAATCAGTGCCACTGTATGCAGTGTGGTGTGTGTGACTGCGAATATTTAATACTTCGCGTTTTACCATGCTTCCACTGCGATGCTAGCTTCAACCTCTTGCCCATCCTTGCTATATACCAGCGTGATGCTGCAAGTGCTTATGTTATTCATCGCTTCAACGGTGAAAGTAGGCGGATTACCTTGTGGATCTGACTCCATTGGGCA
>JAITWL010000198.1 GCA_031285285.1 Deferribacteraceae bacterium
CAGGTGCAGAAATCCTTAAAACAGAGCGCACAGAAAGCACCGACGCGCGAATTCAGCAGGCTAAGCTCTATCTAGCCTACACTGCGCCTGGCACAGCTGACCCAGACTATCTTTACGGCAAAATAATCGTGGATATCCTTGGCGGTGGTATGAGCTCGCCTTATTTCACTGCTCTTCGCAAGGAGCGCGGCTTTGCATACTCTGTGGGGATGACTTACCCATCTAGGCTTTGTGCTTCGAGGATGACAGGCTATATAGGCTTGCAGGAAGAGCATATAGCAGAAGCAATCACTGTGATGCAGGAGCTGAATAGCACTATTGCAGCCAATATCAGCGAAGAAGAGCTAGAGAAGGCGAAGAATCACATGCTAGGCCAGATTCTCCTAGAGGCAGAGACTAATTCGCGCACAGCCTTCTATGCGGCCTTTTATGAAAATCTTGGCCTTGGCTTCGATTTTATGAGCACCTATGTGGAGCAGATTCGCAATGTCAAGAAGGATGAATTAAAGACGATTTCAAAGATTTTTGCCAAGCCGCATACGATTTTTGTATATAAGCCTGTGCAAAAGTAGGAAATCTAAGCAAAGCGAATAGGTCTTAACTTTACAGTGTCCAAAGATCCTTCGCTTTGCTCAGAATTGATAAAAACAAGCACTTTTTAAGCAAGCCCTTGTTGCTTGATATTGTGTATAATCATTTCCACATCGTAGTGGGTGATTGATTTATATAGGCCTGTGCCTTCATCTTTGAGCTGCTGTGTATACTTTTGTGTGATTGTGTCATCCACTTCGTATTTATTCGCCTCAAGGACATCACGAAAATTTGCTAGCATATCATCAAAGCTGCGAAAGGTCTCCCATGCTCCCTTCACATTGACAATCTTATAATCGAAGTTGTTCTCATCAAGCCAATTACGCACATGTGGTTCCAACGAATTTTTGGTCTTTCGTTCGATGCCATGAGCGCTATAAAGCTCGCGTAGGGTATGCGCATTCATACCGCCAGTCATGCAGATATTGATCAGCTGCTCTGCTGCATAGCCATGCGCCTTCTGAACAGCTCCCCTATCGCATATCGCAGGCGTCAGCGAGCAGAATACGATGTCAAACTGCTTTTGCTCTTGAAATTCCAACCAATCAGAGCATACATAGCTGATGTTGTTGATGTTTTCATTTGCAGCAGCTGCCTTAACCTTCGCTAGCATGCCTTCTGAGATATCAAGCGCGGTGACATGGGCGGCTTCTTTGGCGATGTGAATCGTGTAAGCACCTGTGCCACAGCCGAGATCCAGCACGGTTTTACCACTAAAATTCACATGATTGTCTTTCATAACCTCTAGCATACGGGTCTGATAACTCTCCCCCTGTGTGTAGCCAGGAAAAGACTTGGAGCGAATTTCCCAAAATTCTTTTCGTGCATTGTTTTTCATAAATCTCATCCTTTCAATATTATATCCAATTCCATAAGCCTCAATCAAGCATTTGATGCTTATGGAATAGACGCTTATATATAGTATACGATTTGTTGATATTTTTTCAATGGGATTATGATTCTTTTTGAAGAAATTGTATCAGGCGATAAATTTATCGCCTGTAATTCGCTGCACGCATTTATAGGGAGCGACTCAGTCGCCTGTTGCGGCAAAGCCGCATGACGTAGCAAGCCGTTGTAAGTGTGGAATTATTGCTGTTCTCAATAAAAAAGTTTCCATTCCGTCATTGCGAGGCTCTGCGAAGCAATCCAGACCTCAGGGTAGCTGTCGGCCAAAGGCCGTCATAATCATGAATTCTGGATTGTCACGAAATAAAGTAAGGCAAAAGTCCCCTTAGCGGAAGGGGGTGGGCGGGGTAGTAGTTCCTTAGCATTAAACCATCGCTATTGTGTATAAGCATTACAATATAAATTATTCCAATTCTAAATTAAAGTTTCCAGAATTCCGTCATTGTGAGGCTCTGCGAAACAATCCAGCGTTCCTAATAATTGTCGGCCAGAGAGCCACATAATCCTGAATCCTAGATTGCTTCGCAGAGCCTCGCAATGACGAAGGATAAAGGCATATTTTTATCAGGAATTGGAATCAGTAGCCATAATTAATGCGATAAGTTGTACATGCATAGCTGTTACCAATAGCTAAAAGCTAGCTTTTAGCAAAAAAGAACTGCCTTTCTACGCCTTCACTTGATCTGCGCCTTCATTTGCCAGCTTATCGGCTAGTTTATTCTGTTCGCGTGGCACATGCTTACATGTGGCGTCCATAGAGGCAAGCAATGTGCTTAGCTCATTATAGAGCGGCTGCAGATGTGGGGCTTTCACTTTGTATTGGCCTGCCAGCTGCTTCACCACCAGCTCCGAATCCAGCAGGAAATCTACCCTGCTGGGGTTTAATGTTTTCACATACTTTGCGGCTTCAAGCAGGGCTGTGTATTCGGCGACATTATTGGTGGTCTTCCCTAGTGGGATGGCTTTTGAATAGACCAAGGCGCCATTATCATCGAACACAGCGAATCCTGCGCCTGCGGGGCCAGGATTGCCCCTTGCTGCGCCATCTGAATATACTTTATATAGGCTCATGATGCTTTTTTGGCAGGTTTCACAGTTTCTGCTGCTGCGGCTTCGGCCTCATGTTTTTTATCGCTATAGAGAAAACGCTGGCAATATGGGCATTGGAGCAGCTCGCGCTCTTTTTTCACTTCCACTGCAAGCTGTGGTGGCACTTTCATGTTGCAGCCAGTGCATACTTCTTCAAACACTTCTACTACAGCGAGATTCTGCCTAGCTGTGCGGATGCGCTCATATTTTGATAGAAGGCTTTTTTTCACAGTAGCAGCAAAGTCTTCACGCTCGCGTCTTAATGTACCCACTTCATCAAAAAGTGATTTGTTTTCACTTTCTTTCTCAGATTTATCAGTTTCATAGGCTTTGCCAAATTTTTCGGATTCGGCAGTTTTAGTAGAGATCAGCTGCTCAAGCTCTTCCATAGCAGCTTTTTTGAGCTTCACAATCTCTTCAGTGTTCGCAATGTTCTTTCTCAGATTATCCATTTCGCGAAGTGCTGCCTCGTATTCTTTATTATTCTGCACGGATGTAAGCTTCTTCTGGGCGGAGGCAAGCAGATTGGCTTGCTCGGCTGCGGCAGCCTCAGCAGCGAGAAATTCAGTCTTCACTTGCTGAAATTCGTCCTGTGCTGTCGTTTTCTCTAGCTCCACCTTCTCAAAGCGCTCAAGGCTTTCTTTAAGCATCTCTGGTATTTTTGCTAGCTGGCTCTCAATAGTCGCAATGCGGCTATCCAGCGTTTGCAATTTGGTGAATTGCTCTATTGTCTCTCTTACCATCTCTAAACCCTCCCTAGACGATAGCTTTATATCATGTTTATCGTTGTGCTTTCTTGCGCAATGATAATATCAAGCTCAAAGCGTTGGCCAAGAATCTCGGCCAAATGATTCATAAATATTTTTTCTGTAGCAAAGTGGCCAGCATCAATTATGCAAATACCAGCCTCGCGCGCATCTAGCGCATCATGATGCTTCATATCCCCTGTAATCAAGATATCTATGCCCTGTCGCTGGCAAGCAGGCCAGCTAGAAGCAGCACTGCCTGTGACCACAGCAAATTTACTTACAGGCGCTGTATAATCTGGCATATTAGTATTAACAAAGCTCAATCCAAGCTGTTTTTTCAAAGCTGCCACAAAACCATTGAATATCATTGGCTCTTTGAAGCTGCCGATGCGGCCAAAGCCATATGATTCAGGGCTCTTAGTGGGCATTATATAATAAGCTGGCTCTTCGTATGGATGATTGGCATGTAGCGCCTTGAGCACCGCATCTATCTTATCATTTGGCAATAGCATATCAATGCGCGATTCTTCGACATGTGTCACCTGCTTAGCTGTGCCTATAAATGGGATAGCGAGCTCGGATGGCGTGAATGTGCCTATGCCAGTGCTTGAGAAGGCGCAGCGGCTGTATTCGCCAAATTGGCCAGCACCTGCGGCTGCTAGAGCGTCGATTAGCTTATTTTCATAGCCTTCTTGACTAACGACATATACAGATAAAATTGAATAGGGGCGTTCACCCTCAATTTCAAGAGTATCGCCCAAGCAGGCATCTAACAGTCGCACGATATGTGTACTAAGCCCTGCAGCAGCCATGTCGAGATTGGTGTGATATGATAATATATTTAGATTGTTTTTGATGGCCTTGATGGCAAGAGATTCCTGTAGAATGGCGTTATTTAAGCCTTTGTGAGCCTTAAAAAAAAGAGGGTGATGAGTAATCAGAAGCTCACACCCTCCATCTATAGCTTGATTGACAACAGACTGCGCGGGATCTAGCGCTAGACAAAGCTTTGTCACTGGCATATCCCCTAAATACACCTGCCGGCCTGAGTTATCCCAAGTAGATTGGTGTCTTATGTCTGCAAATTCTTTTTCAAAAAAGTTTGCTATTTTGTCAACACTCGCTTTTAGTCGCATCCAGTCCTTCGTTTCTTAAAGCTGCACTATATAAGAATAATACCTTCGTACACAAAATGCAAGCAATATAAAAATGGGCCAACTAGGACTTGAACCTAGGACCTACCGGTTATGAGCCGGTGGCTCTAACCAACTGAGCTATTGGCCCCCCATCTAAAAGGAGGGTCAATGTACCTAATAATTTGCTTCTCGTCAAGCAAAATCTTCATAAAATTAGCACATTTTTTTATAAAGGGATCATTAGCTTGCCAGTTTGGTCTTGTATCAGAATTTTTAGATCTTCTAACTTATTCTTATATATGATATATTTGTTAATTGATTCGCGCAGAGGCGCTTTGATAGTGTTTGATCTGGTAGCGTAGAAATATTCGCATTCGCCTGTATCAGTATTTACACATACTTTGCCGCTTAAGCCTTCCTCTTTGATTTTCAGATAAAGGTTTTCGCCATCGAATATTCGGATACTGCCTCTATCAAAGCTCCGTATGCCTAGCTCGGCGGCTGCAGGCACCATAGTGTAGACAAATGACGATCGCATGCCTTGGTAAAAAATCTCTGTGCCCTCATCTGTCTTGAGTATATAACCTTTTGGTGATGGCGGCAACTCTGGAAAAGATAGCACATTATCGGGATACACTGGCAATAGCGGCAATAGGAAGATGGCAGCTGTCAATAGCCTAAAACGGGTGAATATCAGCACCGCAGATACCACAAAGCTAATAGCTAAAAGCCATGTGGGCGGCTTAGCTACGAAGAGTGTATACCAGCTTATGTTTGATGTGATATTCATCAGCCATTCGCTGAATAGCTCTATATACACAAGCGGCGCGATCATCACATCACCAAAGACCACTGCTAGCAAGCCAAAACACATTTGTAGCCAGACTACAGGCGTGAAAATCACTGTTGTGATTATCGAGGCGACATTAGAAGTGCCGAAGAAGTAAAGCTGGATAGGTAAAGTGAACACAGTGGATGCGATACCCATCACCAATATACCCTTTGCCAGTGTATAGCGCTTGCGAAACATTGTCATGATACCCAACACAGCTGTGAAGGATAGCAGAAACGATATTGAGAAGAGGCTAAAGGGCTTCAATAGGATAAGACAAGCCGCAAGGAAGCTCAAGAAGCGGACGCTCGCCACTCGCATGCCCAAGAGCCATGCTATCATTGATATCATAGCGAAGATCACCGAGCGCTGCACTGTCACCACAAAGCCCGATAAGGGAATAAGTAGCGGAAGCAGCAATATCACAGGGATAGCTCGCAGCTTCCTTGGCAAAAAGAAGCATAGCAAGAAGATACCGCCTGTGAATATCCCCACATGGAAGCCAGACATGGCAAGCAGGTGCGCTAGACCTGTGATGATATACTGATCTTGCAGCTTTGTGGGAATCTGATCGCGCACTGCGAAGATATGAGCAGGCGCAGTATGTATGCGTCCGCCTGAAAGATAGATCATACGCTTAGATTCGCGTTGACGCAGCTCAAGGAGGCTTGATATAAATGGTGTGCGGGAAATCGTAAACTCAGTTGGCGCAGTATAACGTATGCGCGGCGTAATGCCGCTTAGCTCTATTGTATAAGGAAACTTAGCTGTGATACAATCGCCAATTCTGAATCCATCAGGGCTTGAGAAATCCGCAGTCTCGCGAAACCAGCCCTTAGTAGTTACTATAGTGCTCGTCTTTGTACTTTGCTTGATATCCACCACATAGGCCGTGTGAAAGCTGTAATATTGAAACAGGATATAGATTATCGCTAGTGGTATGCTTGCTTTTAGCGGAAAGAAGAGCAAAATAACGAAGGCGGCCACGATAATAGCCGCCACAGGCGAAATAAGTGCAACTAGCGAGGCAAGCACAGCTGCAGCCAAGAAAAAATACGGATGGCGCAGCTTTTTTAGCATAGTTAGTGCGTATTCATATGATATATAACTTTATCCAGCACTGCTGCAAATTGATCCAATATGATCATATTAGGCCCATCTGACAAGGCTTTATCTGGATCTGGATGCACCTCAAAGAAGAATCCATTCACTCCGACGGCCGCAGCCGCTGAGGCAATA
>JAITWL010000207.1 GCA_031285285.1 Deferribacteraceae bacterium
GCTTGCCGACAAGGGCGTGAAAGTCTTCGACCTCAGCGCCGATTATCGTATCAATGATGCTGCAATTTATGAAGAAGCTTACAAGCTCAAGCATTTACATAAAGATTGGCTGACAAAGGCCGTCTATGGCTTGGCGGAGATTTTCACAGATAATATCAAATCGGCTGAGCTTGTGGCTGTGCCTGGCTGCTACCCCACATCCATACTTATCCCGTTGATTCCGCTTCTGCGGGCAGATTTGATTGATCACACACGGCTTATCGCTGATAGCAAGTCGGGAGTATCTGGCGCTGGCAAGAAGGCCACCATGACAACGCATTTTTGCGAAGCTAATGAAGATTTCAAGCCCTATGGCATCATGACGCACAGACACCGCCCAGAGATAGATAATATCATCGGCCGTGCCAGCGGCAAGCGCACACATATCTGCTTCACACCGCATCTAGTGCCTATGAATCGCGGCATGATATCCACAATCTATAGCACAACCAAGGCTTCAAAAGCTGAGCTTTTAGCCGCTTGGCACAAAGCTTATGATGACAAGCCCTTTGTGCGCATCCGTGAGGATGGCAGCATCCCATCAGTGAAATATGTCGCCAATACGCCCTATGTGGACATAGCGCTATATACCGAAGAAACAGAATATGGCACACAAGTGATCATCGTGAGTGCGCTTGATAATCTGCTAAAAGGCGCTAGCTCGCAGGCTATGCAGTGCTTCAATATAAGAATGGGTTTTGATGAAGGGGCTGGGCTAAGATAGCTTTCATCATTGCTCACAATAGTATCACCGTCTCAGCCAGCCAGCAGGGTTTATAGCCTTGTCATGCTGGCGAATCTCAAAATAAAGCTGCGGCCGTCCAGCTAGAGCAAGATCGATACTGCCTAGCTGCTCGCCTGCGGCCACTTTCTGCATAGTCTTGACATAGAATTCATCCAGATTGCTATATACGGTGTAGTAAGTGTCGTCATGCTGTATTATCAGTAGGTTTCCGAGCCCAGAGATATAGTCGATATAGACCACTGTGCCTGCGAAGACTGCTGATACTCGCCCATTGGTGGCTGGCGTTATCTTAATGCCGTTATGCATCACCCGCACACCAGCTTCGGGCACTAGGCGCTCGCCAAAGCCTTCGGTGATGCTTCCCACCATTGGATAGGGGAGCTTACCCCTATTTTGCGCAAATGCGCTTGATGTCATCTTGATGGTACGCTCTTTTATCGCCCCACTCAGCCGCTGCTGCTCGCTCTTGAGCTTGGCCAGATAGTCCTGCTGTGCTCGCTGATCTTGCTTCACAGCTGCTAGCTTAGTATTGAGGCTGCTTACGGAATTTTTTAGCCCAGCGCTCAGCTCTTCATTGGCCTTGCGATTAGCTTCTAATAGGCTATTTTCGGCGGCTATCCCTGCTTTGATAGCTGTTATTCGCTCCATAGCCTGAGCATAATTGCGTACGGCTGCTAGCAGATTGATATTCAGCCGCGAGATAATCTCCATTGTGGCAGCCATCTGCATGCTTTCGCCTGCCTGAGCGCCGCCAAGCACTGCTCGTGCTGTCAAGGTGCCAGAATTATCCATCATAAAGCGAAGCGCAGCCTGCCCATGAGCTTGATACTGCTCAATTTTTGCAGCAAGTGCACGCTCTTCGGCTTGTAGCGAGCTAAGCTTTGCTTGATTCTGCTCTATCTGCCTTAGGCTTAGTGCTGCCGCAGCTCGTATATCAGATTGGTTCTTTTGTATGGCTTCTATTTGCCGTGTAAGGCTTGCTCGGCCTGTCTCTAGCGTGCGCAGCTCCTGCTCCTGTGCCTTGATCTGGCTGCGAAGCTTGCTGAGCGCGTCGTCATTGGCAGCATACGCTGATATGGAGGCGCACAGCAGAAATATACTAAGCAATAACCGCATAGTCACCAGCTTGTATCCTGCGCTTGATATGCTTCTTGATGGTGTCACGCTTGAATGGTGGAATCTTATCTATGAATAGAATTCCATTTAGATGATCAATTTCATGCTGAAATATACGAGAAAGCTGTCCATCGGCTTCGATAATAAGCTCCGCGCCATTTTCATCAAGTGCTTTGACGGTTACTTTCTCAAAACGCTTCACCATAGCCCATTCGCCTGGTAGCGATAGGCAGCCTTCTTCTTCCAGTATCTCACCTTCGCTTGAGATAATCTCTGGATTGATGAATGCACGCGGATTTTGCGGACCACGAGAGCCATTATCATCTAGCACTAGTATACGTAGCGACTTGCCCACTTGAGGCGCGGCCAAGCCATAGCCTTTTGCGGTATACATAGTCTCTTTCATATTAGCAATCAGTGCCCTTATCTCATCCGTTATCTCTGTCACCCGCTCAGTACGCCGCCTGAGGCTCTCTGCTGGGAAAGTTACGATGTCTAGTGTCATTTATGAATACTCCTTCGAATATCTTGATGAAAGCGAATGGTGCTGGCATTATAATAACACAAAACGGATAAAATACAAGCTCGTAAAAAATGGTAGGCGAGCTGCTCGCCTATGAAGGCGCTTCTAGCAGATTCGTTTGAGGTGCAAGCGCCATGAGCGCCTGCTGGTTCGTAGGTCATTTGTGCTTTAATTACGGGATTCTTCTTCCCGCTGTTCAAGCTTCTTCAAGCGGGCAGAGATATTGAAAATATACACACCCAGCACCAACCAGATAACACAGTATGCAGCAACCATATAATACATAATTGAACTCCCTCTATTTATCGTATATTTTGCGCTCAAGCGCGGCCAAGCGCGTGCGCTTATTAGCTAGCGACACATATAGCAGCGTGAAAGCTGCCAGCGACACAAACATTGCTGTGCGCATATCTGGGTGCAGGCCGCCACCGCCTGGTTGCACAACATTTGGGTGGATCGAATTCCACAATTGGATGGATAGAAACACTATCGGCACATTCACAAAGCCGATGATCCCTAGCACTGCGCAGTATTTAGCCTTGCGCTCAGCATCATCCATAAATTTGCGTAGCAGAATATAGGCGGCATAGATAAACATCAATATTAGCGTGGTGGTGAGCCTTGGATCCCATGTCCACCAAGCGCCCCAAGTGGGCTTTGCCCAGATAGGCCCTGTCAGGCAGACTATTAGGCAAAACATAAAGCCTATCTCTGCGCTGGCCTCAGCAAGCGCATCGGCCTTTTGGCTACGCTTCACTAAGAAGATTATGCTGCAAATAAGCGTCATAAAGAGCGCAAAAAAGCCCACCCAAGCCGAAGACACATGAAAATAAAAAATCTTCTGCACAACGCCCATCCGAGCCTCGATAGGCGCATAGACAAAGGCAAACCATAGCGCCACGGGGATCATTATTACTGTGCATATGTCTACTAATTTCATAATCTTATGTCGCATCACAAATACTCCCTTTCCGTTTGATCGTCAACCACATGTACAAGTTCATAAAGCGTTACAGTTTTATTTGTTTTTTTATTCTTCTTTATTTCTGTTATTTGCTTTACTTCAAATTTAGCAGTTAAGCGCTCATTACTTATTCTTAAGATAATTTCTTCTTGGTTTTTGTCATATTTAACTTCTATTTGTTTGCCATTTTCAATCCACAAAAGCCAAACAGTTTTCTTTGTTAAGCGATACCCATCCACAAGCCCATCAAAAATAAGTGTTTTTTCTTGCCTTTCCAAATTATTCCGTATTTCTGTGAAAATGCCCTTACACTCATTAGCTTTATCATAAGAAATATTTACTGATGCTTTATCTCCTCCTATGATATTTGTAGCCTTTATCATTACATTTAACTCATTTTCTGCAAGCACCTCACAAAATTTGATTATTGGTTCTAATGCTTTTGTGTGTGTTTTGTTATTTTCAAAATATTGTCTATAATTGTTAGTTTCTGCGGAGAATATTGCATTAAGGATATTTGTGGTACTATATATAGGGGGATCATAAGAACTTGCTGTTGCCTTCAAACAAAGATTGACTGAGCCAGGCACAACAGCTACTAAGGCTGCCTCGCTAGAACCAGCGGTTTGTGATGATAGGGCTTTGATTATGCTTTGAAAAATTCCCAATATTTTCCCTGTTAAATTAGCAGATATTGTATGACCATTTAATATTGCACCTTTTAAACCTACTTCAACATAGTTATTAGCTTCTTTGATAATCAATTCCTCTAAATGTCCTTTCAAATCAGTACAATGTAAGACTGATTTATCTATTAATGGATGAAAACGTTCGTCATTAATTAAATTCAGTTTATCAAGAGCTATGCTGATAGTAGCTATAAGTGTTTGTGTTTTAAATAAATCAAATTTAAGCTCTTGATTGAATGTCCTAATATATT
>JAITWL010000248.1 GCA_031285285.1 Deferribacteraceae bacterium
TAATCCAATGGGGAATACGCCTCCACTGGATTTATTCTGGATTGCGGCTCAAGGCCGCAATGACGTGTGCTGTCACCCCCTGCGAAGCGAATGGGTCTTGGCATTTCATGACAAGTCTATTGCGAGGCTCATGCGTTGCCAATCCAGCGTTCCTAATAATTGTCGGCCAGAGGCCACCATAATCCTGAATCCTAGATTGCTTCGCAGAGCCTCGCAATGACGAAGGATAAAGGCATATTTTATCAAGAATTGGAATTAAATCCTGTTGCAATCACATACATTTCGTATGAGCTTTTACGGGTAGCATCAGGGCGGATAGTGCGGACGCTTTTGTATTGCGCTTGCAAGTCTTTGACATACTGCACCCTATCTTCCCCATCAAATAGCTTCACTATGAAGGTGCCACCAGCTTTTAGTGTGCTAGCAGCTGTTTTTGCAGCTAGCTGAGCCAGCTCTATGCTATCGGCATGGTCTTTCAGCTTGATGCCTGTGGTCTTAGGCGCCATATCTGACAAAACGACATCAAAGCCGCCATTTGTTGATTCTGCGGGCTTCTCAGCATGTGCCAATATTGCAGCGATAGTATCAGGCGCTGTCATATCACCATGAATGAAGACGAAATTCGGTGCATTGATGCCTTCAATAGCGGCATAATCGACCGCCAGCACCAGCCCATTAGCGCCCACAAGGTTAAGCGCCACTTGAGACCAGCCGCCAGGTGCTGCGCCTAAATCAAGCACCCGATGACCTTTCTTGATAAGCTGATTCTTCTGGCTAAGCTCAAGCAGCTTGTACGCTGCTCGAGATTTATAGCCTTCCTTCTTTGCTTTTTTATAATATGAATCTTTGCGGTTATACATTCTTGTGCTCCACAAAAGCAATTGCTTCTTTGAGAGTCTTTTGATACTTATTCATTTCAGGTATTTTCAATAAGGGCATGCTTGCCTTCTGTCGGTATAAAATATAGGAAATAATATTCAAGTGCTCTTTTAAATTTTGGTAATTTTTTCAGGTCTTCAATTGTTTGGATCATTCGGCTTGCATCCATTCCTCAAAAGAATCCACACCAAAAGAAGATTTTAAGAATATTTTATATTCTTCTTCTGTAGGTGATTCAAACTCAGGAATAGATGAGTCAGCAACCCCATGCAAAAAAACAGAACCAGTAGGCACCAACAAATTATTACCACCTGTTGCTGCTATGATCTTATCATATGACACTCTAGATTTGAAGCCCATAAACATCCTCGACAACGAAACAACAGTGTATGAATACACGCGATAATTGTAGCTGAACGAGGATGCTTTTGTCAATTAGAAACCTTGACTTAATTCTGCGATTTTTTCCAATCGGCCATGAATTTTTCTATGCCGCTATCTGTCAGTGGGTGCTTCATCATCTGCATCAGCACGCTAGATGGGATAGTGGCTATGTCGATGCCTTCTTGTGCACAACGGAATACATGCGCTGTGCTGCGAATGCTTGCGGCTATCACCTCTGTTAAATAGTCGTAAGTGCCGATGATATCTTGGCACTGGCTGCACACTTCGATGCCATCATGGCCGATATCTTCCAAGCGGCCTGCGAATGGGCTGATATAGCGCGCGCCAGCTTTGCAGGCTAGAAGCGCCTGATTTGGCGAGAAGATCAGTGTCATATTCACTGATATATCTTCTTCATGCAGCGCATTGGTGGCTATAAGGCCATCTGGTGTGAAAGGGATCTTCACCACTACGTTTTCGTGGATTTTCGCAAGCTCACGGCCTTCTGTTATCATGCCTTCTGCATCAAGGGCTATCACCTCTGCGCTGATAGGGCCATCGACGATATCGCAGATTGCGCGGATTGTCTCTTTGTGGTCTTTCTTTTCTTTTGCGATAAGGCTAGGGTTCGTAGTGACCCCATCAATAACGCCAAGCCTTGCTGCGGCTTTGATCTCTTCAATGTTTGCTGTATCTAAGAATAATTGCATTTTCGTTTCTCCTATTTTTTGCTAAGCTAGAATATAACAGTAAATAGGATAAAGGCAAGCGAATTATAAAAAATGATTTTAGCCAAATATAGCTAGAAATCATCATCTTATTTTGCTAACATAAGATTACCAAAGAAGGAGTATTCATAATGGACGAAACTAACGAAATTGTTGCATATACTAAAGACAATCTGCCTGCCGAGAAGCGAGCGGAGGTTGTGAAGATGAAAGAAGAGCTCGACTTGGGCGATTCGAACTCCATCATATCATTTGGCGCTGCTGCCCAATCGAAGACATCGGGCTTTGTGGAATCTATACTTGCGAGCACCAAAGCCAAGGACGCAGGCGAGGCTGGCATTCTTCTTAGCGACCTCATGGGTAATCTTGAAAAATTCAATGCTGATGCGGCTAACAAAGGCAATTTTATCACTCGAATATTTTCAGATGCCAAGAGCCGCATCAATAGACTCGCAGCCTCGTATCAAAGCGTGGAAGTGAATATTGATAAGATAGTTGACCAGTTGGAAAAGCATCGCATGCAGCTGATGCAGAATACAGCCATGCTTGATAAGCTCTATGATAAGAATGTGGACTATGTCAATGAGCTGAATCTCTATATCATGGCTGGTGAAGAGAAGCTCGCAGAGCTTAATGACACCATGCTGCCTGCTCTCAAGGCTAAGTCGGAGCTTGATCAGCTATCAGCGCAGCAATATCGCGACCTGATAGACACATCCGATAGGCTAGATAAGAAGATCCACGATCTGAAGCTCACGCGCACTGTCTCCTTGCAGTCGCTGCCGCAGATTCGCTTGCAGCAGAGCGGTAATAATGTGCTGGTGGATAAGATTCACTCATCGATAGTGAACGCCATTCCGCTGTGGAAAAGCCAGCTGGTGATAGCGCTGGGTCTTGCGCAAACTGGCGAAGCCTTGAAAGCGCAGCGCGCAGTGTCAGAAACGACTAATAGACTGCTGCAACAGAATAGCGAGATGCTAAAAATCAGCACTATAGAGACCGCCAAAGAAGCTGAGCGCGGAATAGTAGATATAGAAACAATCACCAAGGCCAATGAAGATATAATCAGCACCATCAAGCAGGTGGCAAGCATACAGCAGGAAAGCCGCGCCAAACGCCAAGAGGCCGAGCAAGAGCTGAAACGTTTGGAAAGCGAACTGAAAGCAAATATTATACAGGCGCTGGAAGCGAAGTAAAGAATATGCCCGTCATTGCGAAGCTCTGTGCAGCAATCTAGCGTTCAAGATACGCTCGCAATGCAATGACAAACTATGATCATTTATTGGAACCAATTTGTGTGATTTTAAGTAATTATGGAGTTATAATGGGAAGATACAGAGGCGGCCGTGGCGGCCGTGGCGGCTCAGGGGCATTGATTCAGATAGTGGTCTATCTTGTCATCCATATCATTGAGGCCATAATCAGAGCTGTCGCAAATAGATCGAAAACGCCAAAAGTGAAGGCTCGTGAGTATTACAAAGAGTACAATGACGATGATCGTGATGATGATAGGGATGACGACGAGCGAGCTTACAAAAAACGCCGCAAGCAGGAGTATGCACGCGAACCAGCATATAAACAAGCAACACCTGAGCCGATTGCTGAGCAAGTAGCCCCTAAAAAATCTAGTAAGAGCTTTATCTTTTTTGCTATGGTGGCTGTCATACTTTTCACAGTAGGCTTTGTGTTTCAAAATGAGGGGATAATCCTTGGCTCAATTGGCACATTTGCCTTAGGTCTGCTTATCACGCTCACACGTAAGCCACAAAAACAAGCTCAGCCTGTAAATAATGCAAAACCCGCTCCTTCGGCCAACACGACTGTAACTGAGCTGCGTCGCATCTGCGAGCACCTAGAAGATGAGGCCTTGATAGCCAATGTGCAAGAGATTATCAAATACACGGTGGCTATTGAGGATGCGCTGGTGAAATATCCCAACGCCAAGAAGGGCGAGCTGGTGCAGGAATA
>JAITWL010000057.1 GCA_031285285.1 Deferribacteraceae bacterium
GTTTTTTGATAATTTCATAAGCATACCTTCCATAGGACAAATATAGGATAAATTTATCTCTCACACAAGCTAAACTTTCACAAGCATTGCGTCCATGTTATTTCATATGCGGCAACAGACATTCAAAATCTACTCGCATTTATAATTGCTATGCCCATAACACGCCGCCCATCAGTGAGCACACTAGCGTCAAAGCTGCCTATAGCTACTATCTGCGACAGATCTTGCCTGATTGAGGTGTCTTCAATCAAGCCCAGCTTCTCTAGCTCTGCTAGCAATGTTTCTAGCTCAACAAAGTCGCCGTCAGCGCTTTCTGTCACTGCAATTGCAGCTTTTGTTAGGAGCAGCTCGCTCTTTATCAATGCTGTGACGCGCTCTGTGAGCTCAGCCCAGCTCAGCGTTGGCTTTTTGATGATATATTCATAGCTATCCAGATGTCTAGCATTCTGGCTTGTATAGGCGGTGTTGCCAATGAGCTTTTTATACATATCGCCTGTGGACATTGCAAAACCTGCCGCGGACATAAGCTCGGCATCTGCCTCTGTATATTGATTGCGTACCACCATCACCGCCACTGCGCCAGCAGGGCAGTCCATAGAGCTATTATCAAATGACAAGCGATAAAGAGCGCCAGTGCACTGTGTCCAAGTGATGCCATAGCCTATAATAGCATCATTAGTGGCCGCCTGAGGAAACTCCCCAAAGCCCTTGCCCTGCATGCTAGTGCCTGCGCAAGCAAACAACATAAACGAAACGAACAATAAAACTAATTTCTGATACATTAATTTATATTTCCTCAATATTATTCTATCCATTTACTAAGTGCGTCTACACTAACAATACTTAGTTTTAGTCTCGGTTTCTCATCAGTATTAAATTCTAAAAAACCTATGGCTGTTTTTGGTAAAGCAGCTTTTATCATCGGATCTTCTATAAAACCTATGGTTTCTAGATTAGCTATCATTGTTCCCAAATCAGCTATAGGTCCACTTTCAATATCTTTTCCCATTGCTTTTGCAAGATCTATCAATACAATCGCAGTTTCAGTTGCAAGTACCATATTTTTGCTTGAAAGATATCTATTAAGCCCACTCCAATTTACTTTTGATTTTTCCATAATGTAGATATAACGATCTTGCTGCTCAAAGTCTTGGCTTTCAGCCTCATAAAATGTTTTGTCAATAAGTTTTTCATAAGTACTATCTTCAAAATCAAAATCGAAGTCTTTTGACAGCAAAGCTACAGCATGCGCTCCATCGGATTCAGCCAATAACTGACGGCGTTCTGCAAACACTGTGACATCGCCATCTGAACATATTGTAATCTCATTGTTGGAACAAAGTGTCCATGAAATAGTGTAAATCACACCCAATTTACGCTCTTGCGCCAATTGTGGAAATTCCGCAAAGCCCTTGCCACCCATGCTAACACCAGCATTAGTGCCCGCACAAGCACATAACATAAACGAAACGAACAATAAAACTAATTTCTGATACATTATTTCTCCATAAGCCACAAAAGAAGGGGGATTATTAATCCCACACAATCGCCAATAAGTGATGATTTTTAGGTATTGGCGGAGTTTCATCTTCCTCATAATCTATTGCACCATCTGAGCAGAGCCAATCAGTGTCTGCGGCTTGCTCCATCTCTTCAATGCTGGCGCTAGTGCATATCAAGAGGCAGTCGCCGCATATTCCCATATCCTCGCTTGTGTCATCGTGCAAGACCACACGCACCCAAGCCACATCGGTTCTGCTCTCTAGCTCTTGAAAGCGTGCGAGCATCTCCGCTAGAGTGGGGCGGCCATAGCCCCATTGATTAGGCGCAATCGAATCTTCCTCTGTGTTGCCGCTGAAAAACTCTTCAAGCGTCAATAGTGGCAGAGCTTCATCTTCATTAAACTTCTCAAAGAAGCTTTTGACAAATGCTTCGCGATTCATATTTTCCTCAAAGCTATTACACGCATAGCAACATTTTCTTTAAAATCTTTAGCCATTTTTCAGTCCAGACTATTCTACAAGAAGGGGACTTGTTTCGTGACAAGTCTATGACGAAGCTGGAACAATCGTCACATCATCCCAATCTACATATTCACCACGCCATGCAGCCCACACAAGCATATATTGAGACTCAGGATATGATGTAGCTTCAGGATCAACAGCACCCATAAATCTTATTGGCTTCTCTGAAGCATAGAAATAAAGCTCGTCACCATACTCGCCATCATACATTACATACTTAACTATTCCCTCAAAATAATGCCCCATTATGGTTGGGCAATAGACATTGCCACCATCAGAATCGTCATCAGGATCATTAAAACCATTTGCTATCAACGCTTGCTTATAGCTGTCCACACTTGTATTATCAGCACAAAGGGCTATAGTGTAGTTAGTATATTCTTCACGATCAAAATCGTCTCTCAAAGCACCATATGTAAATAATAATTCATCCAACCTATCTACACTAACCAATGTGCATTCATCATTATCTAACAAGCTAAAGGGAGCAAACTCATTATCAATAAAAGCTCTATCTGGCACACCGCCGCCGCTATGAGGCCCACTATCACCATCATCACTGCAGGCAACAATTAGAAACATGCTTACTATCAAAACTAATAATTTGCATTTCATAGCAAAGCCCTCTCTAAAAATACCGAACATAAATTAATTTGTAGCATATTACAATGCACATATGCAAGGTAAACCTTCCAAGGGCAGGATAGAGAAGGGGAATAGGGATTAATGGCGACTATATACTTTTCATCATTTTCTGATCAGTTCTTTCACTAGCTTCCTCAGCAAATCAGGCAGTGTATTCACATAGAAATCCCTATCTAGCCGCTCAGTCATCTTATGAGCATCTTTGCCAATAGGTCCGAGATTCACCACTGGCACATTTAGCTTTTGCATCTCAGCAAATGGATAATTGTGCTCCACGCCCCAGCCGATAAAATTATCTGTCAGCAGCTGCAAGTCCTCTGCGCTGCCCTGATAGCCCAGCTCACTCATATCTGATATGCCTTCAAACACTTCTTCATGTATTAGCTCATGATTGTGCTGAGTTTTCGCATAATCGATCACGCGCTGCACGGCCGCCATCAATGCCTTTTCACCAGCGCTTTGTCTAAGATTGACTCGTGGTTGACAGTATGAAAGGAAGCCTGTCACTATATAGGGCGCTTCCAGCTTGGCAAGCTCTGCCATATGGCTAACCAAGGCTATGCCCCTCGCCTGATCTGATAAATCTGGCTGGAGGCTATCTAAAAATTCCTGCTGCACCTTGCGCACATCACAGCTCAGCTTTAGCATAGCCACTAATTCTGCATAGCTGATAACTTTCGCTTTATCTTTGTGCCTTGGCAGCTCAAGGTAGCCACTGCCTCGCAGCCCTTCTCTGCGGCGATAGAGCAAATTAAGCACATCATTAGCGGCCGTTTGTGCCATACTATTAAGAAAATGAAGCTGCTCTGAGGGGGTTTTAGTGATCATCAATACATTAAATAGCGCAACACTCTTTTCTGGCAAAGTCACCGAATAGCTGCTATTCAAATCTTCAAGATAGAGGCAAGTTGCAGGTGAATATCGCTTGCCCTGCCAGATATCAGAGGTGGAATGAGCCGATTCGATTAGCAATACTAGCTGTGAGATAAGGCTTGTGGAGTTGATACCGCTGAAATACTCGCCCACATGGCTTGCACGTCCAACAGCCATTGCAAATAATGTGGCATTGCCTATTGTGCCAGTGTATATGCGAGCACAATCTTTGTTTTCATTTGATATTGTTGGCTCACTATCTATGCAGGCGATGAATTCAAGCCCATCTTCGGCTTGCATACGTTCAAGTGTGCGTACAGCTTGGTGCACACCAGCACCATTATTCTCCTCATCGGCCATAGTCATCAGCAAAATATTCGCATCAAGGGTGGTGGGATTTTCTGCAAATTCTGCAAGCAAGGCCAGCTGAGCGGCCATGCCGCTTTTCATATCTGAAACACCTCTGCCAAAGAGCCAATCACCGCTTTCGATATCTGCTCTTGTTTCAGAATCAATATCTGCATGTTTGATAGCCTCGGTGTAGGCCGCTATATCAAAGGGTGAGGCCGCATGCGTAGCCCGCATACTTAATTCTGGTTTGCAATTATCTACAGGCACAACATCATGGTGGCTAAGCAAAATCAGCGTGCGCTTCGTTGGTATGGACGATTTCACCATCGCACAAAAGTTATGCCGCCCAAGCGCGTCATTTTTCAAGGCGTCCAGCCAGATATTTTCTGGATGCTCGGCAAAATATGGCCAGCTGGAAAGCTCTTTATGCAGGAATAGGGGCACTGCATCTTCGGCGGCTGTTGTAGTGATGCTTGGGATAGCACACAATTTATATAAAAGCTCCATTTGCAACTGTGTCATAATCAGTTCTCAATCATAATAATCGTCATTAGACTTGTCATGAAATACCAAGACCATTCGCTCTGCAGGGGGTGACCGCACACGTCATTGCGGCCTTGAGCCGCAATCCAGAATAAATCCAGTGCGGGAACATTATCAATTAAGAACAATTCCACCTGCGTATTCCCCCATTGGATTAATCCTAGATTGCGGGTCAAGCCCGCAATGACGCAACTTTTTCGTTTCATG
>JAITWL010000348.1 GCA_031285285.1 Deferribacteraceae bacterium
CTTAATAATATCACAGAGGCCGAGCGCTTTGTCAGCTTCCCTGATATCACAGGCGAGCCGCTCTATCTGCGCGATATTGAGCAAGGGCTTGATCAAATGAACCGCCTGCCATCAAACAAAGTGACTCTCAGCATTCAGCCAAGCGCCAGCAATGGTTTCAGTAATATCATCCTTGATAATGCTCGCAGCGACAACACTTTCATCTCGGCCAGCATTGATAATCTCGGCTCAGAAAGCACTGGCGAATGGCGTTATGGGGTGAGGCTAACACAAGAAAGCCTATTAGGGATCAACGATCGGATAGACCTTGGCTACAACCGCTCAAAGGCTGATCACAAAGAAAAAGGCTTCAATAGCTTCACAGCTGGTCTATCGCTGCCTTTTCGTTATTTAACGCTGAATAACAATTTTTCATACTCTGATTACCTCACCAGCTATGTGCTCCAGCAATCTGGCGAGCGATTTTACACACTGGGCGATAGTATCAATAATAACATCTCGCTAGATTATCTATACATGCGGGGTAAGACACACAAGCTTAGCATATCTGTAGGCCAAACCTACAAAAGATCACGCAACTATATGAAAGTGCTTGATTTTCAAACGAAAAACGAGGCATCTAGCCGCGCGCTTGCATCTGTATACCTCGAGCTGCCAAGCACCTTCTATCTGCCTAGCGGTGTGCTCTATTTCAAGCCCAGTATCGTGAAAGGCGTTGATATGTTTGGCGGTCTAGATGATGATCAAGTGCCATATCCACAGACAGCACAATACAGAGCATGGAAAGCCTATCTCTACTACAGCCATAGCTTTAGCAAGGCAAATCTCGCGCTCACAGCCGATGGCCAATATTCCGAATTCGAGCTTTATGGCTCAGAGGGCTTTTCAATAGGTGGCGAAGGCACAGTGCGCGGCTTCAAAGAATTTAGCGGCGTGGGCGACAAAGGCATAGTGCTCAAAACAGAGCTATCAAGCAATCTAGGCACTCTATTCGGCCAAGAATTTCTACAGCCCTACAGGCTAGCAGTATTCTACGACTGGGGCTCTGCTAGCTCCAATTCCACTGATATAGAGCGCGTGAAGCTAGCAGGCATGGGTGCATCGCTCAGCATGGATTATGGCTTTATCAACGCATCCATCACCTACGCCAAAGCACTATCCAAGCCCGATGACTGCGACGAAAGCACTGCGCTATACTGCCGCCTTGGGCTGCATTATAGCTTTTAAGCATTGCATTTATGTGCTGGTAAAATGCTATAGTTTCTTAATCTCCGCCGCAAGGTCTATCTTGCCATCGTAATAAGCTTTTCCTATGATGCAGCCTGCAATATTTGTTTGCTGCAAGGATATTAGCGCCTTTATATCCGCAGATGATGCCACACCGCCTGATGCGATGATTGGGAATGGCGAATGCTCTGCCATATAGGCGGTCTCGCTCAGGTTGACGCCTTGTAGCGTGCCATCTTTATCTATATCAGTGTAGATGACGCTATCGGCCTTATAATCAGCATATTGGCGAACGAGATCCACGGCTTTGATGCCAGATGACTCATACCAGCCGCTCACAGCCGCAATGCCTTTCTTTGCATCAATTCCAAGGATTATCCTTCCTGGATACTGCTGCATAAGCTCTTTCGTGGTGTCAGGATCTTTTGCGGCCACTGTGCCAAGGATGGCAAAGCTCACACCTATATCAAAATAGCGCCTGAGCTGCGCTTCTTCGCGTATGCCGCCGCCAACTTCTATTTTTAAGTCAGATAGGGCTGCTATCTTTTCGATCGCGTTGTAATTGATGGTATCTCCAGCCTTCGCACCATCTAGATCCACTATATGCAAGCGTTTCACACCCATATCAACAAATTTTTTCGCCTGATCAAGCGGATTATCAGAATAGATGGTGTAATTAGCCATATCGCCTTTGTAAAGGCGCACCACTTTTGCACTTAGCAGATCGATTGCTGGGATAAGCTGCATTATTCTAACACTCCTTTGCTTGATGGCAACGCATCAGATGTGATCGCTAGTGCCGCTTTCAGTGCACGAGCAACGGCCTTGAATGCCGCCTCAGCGACATGGTGATCGTTTGCGCCGTGGCGCTTCATGATATGCAGGGTCATCTTCGCATTGGAGGCTAACGCACGAAAAAACTCTTCGATAAGTTGCAAATCAAAAGAGCCGCATTTGCTAGCTGCAAACGGCAAGTCACAATGGAGATAAGCACGGCCGCCAAAATCAAGCGCCACTTCGACCAGCGCCTCATCCATAGGTAGCACGCAATGCCCATAGCGCGCGATGCCCAATTTATCGCCAGCGGCCTCATATAACGCCTTGCCAAGCACTATGCCGATGTCCTCCACGCTATGGTGGTCATCAATATATGTGTCGCCAGTAGCATTGATCTTGAGCCCAAAACCGCTGTGGTGAGCAAAAAGCTCTAGCATATGATTTAAAAAGCCCACTGGTGTATCAATTTGCGTATCGCCGCCATCAAGCCTAAGCTCAAGCTGCACGGCTGTTTCCTTGGTTACCCTATTTAATGAAGCCCTTCTTGACATAGTTTCCCCTCAATAATTTTCACAACTTAATCCTAACGTATATGTTGAAAAATCTCAATTAAAATATATCTAGAGAAAATTCATAAAACTGTATATAATTTCCATAAAATATGTGGACTTCCATAAATTTACAAAATAGATGGCTTATATTGAAGTGAAAAAACTCTTTGTTTGTGTGCTAGTTTCCTTGCTGCTCCACTCTCTGCTTTTGCTAATAGAGGCAAATCCGCCTTCTGGCAGGCCTGCACCTGTGAATATAGATATTGTTCCTAAAGAAAAGCCCGAAGAGCCTACTCCGCCAACTCCTGAGCCGCTGGCAGAGACCCCTGCTGCACCGCTAGCGCCAGA
>JAITWL010000144.1 GCA_031285285.1 Deferribacteraceae bacterium
ACAGAGATTGCATGTGGCCGATTTATGACACATCCTGTTGCAACGCTCAGGGTGCACGCTCACTGACTGAGCCATGCCAACGAGAACACTATTTGCAATATTGAATTTTGAAAACATTAATTGTCCTTATTAATTGCTTGGATTGCGCGGTATGCAGGGGAAAAATAAAGACGGCACTGCGCTTCTAGCTTTGCTGGATCAAGCTGTTGTAGCAATACACTGCCATGTATGCGCTTTGAATAGCTTGCTTTTGCAGGATCTGTTACAACATGCGTTATGGATAATTCTTGTATTTTGCTAGATATCCACTCACTTAACTTTGGCTCAAAATGTTGATGATATCGCTCAAACCCTTGGTTACACTTGCTTTTCATGTCATATATTGCTTTTCGCAAGCCTGCTTTAATTTGATGATCTAAAACATATTTCTGTGAGCCAAAACCATTTTCCCAATCTTCAATAAACCATGTTTCGATTTCTGGCGCAGCGTATAGACAAATTAGCCTAGCATTATGCTTTGTGGTAATCTTATTAAATTCACTAAGCATCCTTTCTTGCGTTTGTGCAAGAAAGTCTTTGGGGATAATATCCTTATCGCGTTTATCAAGATCGTCTTCCAATAATATCGCATGGCAGTCTGTAAGTAACGAATGCTTTTTAATCTCATTCAACATAAAGCTTTCATTAAACGCTCCTTATAAATAATCATAGCATTTGTGCCACCATAATCAAGGTATTTTTTGCTTTGCGTTACATCCCACTTTTTGATTTTGATTACACTTGCATATCTACAAAGAACTTTGTATAGAAATGACCAAGAAAATGGTGAAAATATTGATATTAATTATTTTGAATATAGCCTTGAAAATGGTAAAATGACTTTTTGTGTAAATAAGGAGATAGATAAAAAATATAAGAATATAACATTATTATTTGAACCCAAAAGCTCATTGCCTTCAAAAAGTTGCTCTTGCCTGATCCATTTGGGCCTATGAGCACATTTATCTTGCCAAGCTCTAAGTTCTCAACCGAAATATTTCTATAATTTTTGATCGAAATTTTTTGTATCATGATTGCATTATTATACAATTTTTGCTAATCGTCTACTCTATATTTTATTGCTGTGCTATAAGCCTTGATAAATGGGCAAAATCCCGCAAAAGCTTTGCGGGATTCCATGCTTAAATAGGTTTTATGCTAAATATTTCTGCAAAGTCTTGCGCACTGCGCCTGTCTCTTTGATCAGTTCTTCGAGGTAACCCTCAACCCTTTCGCCAAGGCCAGCTTCATATAGGTTCACGCCGAAGATGGTTTTATCAGATAGTATTGGCTTGAGCACAGCTTTATCTACGTTGCCACCAAGTGTTAGCCCTTTCAGCTGAGCTTTAAGGCTTTCGTATAGCGGATCAGGGCTCACTTCAAATGCAGCGCCCTTGTCATCTATACCTGTGAGGTATCTTAGCCAGCCAGCCAGCACCAATGGGATTAGCTTAAGATCGGCCACGTTTAGGCTACTGCTTTGCTGATAGGCTTTTATGGTCTCGCCAAAGCGGATAGAGAGCTTCTGCGAAGTGTCAGTGGCGATGCGCTGTGGTGTATCTGGCATAAATGGGTTTGGCACGCGCACCTTCAATACCTCGTCTATAAAGCTTTTAGGCGAGATAATCTTCGGATCAACCACCACTGGCAGGCCTTCCTTATAGCCAACCACTTCCACTAGCTTCACCAGTTCAGCATCTTTCATCTCATCGCTGATTTTTGTGTAGCCAAGCAGGCAGCCAAATACTGCCAGTGCTGTGTGCAGAGGGTTCAGACAGGTGCAGACCTTCATCTTCTCTACCTTATCAACAGTCTCGCGAGTGGTAAATAGCACGCCAGCCTTTTCCAGCTGGGGTCTGCCACCAGGGAAGTCATCTTCTATCACAAGATATTGCGCTTCTTCTGCATTCACAAAAGGTGCAATATATGTGTTTTTTGTGGTCACAAAACCTTCAGTATCTTCAAAACCCACTGATTTTAGCATGTCTTTCACGCTATCATCGGGGCGCGGGGTGATTTTATCTATCATTGACCAAGGGAAGGATACGAATTTTCTATCATTGACATAGTCTTTAAAGCCAGCTTCGGCAACGCCATTTTCCACCCACTTAGCAGCGAAAGTTTGCACAGCTGCGGCAAGTTTATCGCCATTATGCGAACAATTATCCATGCTAAGCATGGTTATCGGACGCTTGCCAGCCTTATAGCGAGCATATAGGCTAGCTACTACACGGCCGATATAGCTAGATACGTTGTTAGGGCCAGTCTTCATATCTTCGGCTACGGCAGGGATAAAGCTGCCATCGCGGCCTGTGAGGCTGTAGCCTTTTTCTGTGATGGTGAAAGTAGCAATTTGCAAAGAGGGTGATTCAAAAATTTCTTTAAGGCGCTTAAATTCGGCTGCATCGTCCATGCGCAGCGATTCAGCAATGCTGCCCATGATAGTTTTGTCGATAGTGCCATTAGCCTTGAGTGTCACTACCATGCTGAGGTTGTCATAAGGTGTAAAAACTTTTTCGATGATTTCTGAATCGTAACCCTCAGCCACCACTATGCCTCTAGTGGCATGTCCTGCATTCAATAGTTGCTGCTGCAATATAGCAGGGAAGGCACGGAAAATGTTGCCTGCGCCAAAATGCACCCACACAGGCGTATTCTTAGTTTTAGAGATCATAGCCTCACGATCAAAGGCGGGTATATTAATCCCAGCCTCCTGCCACTGATCTTTATTCTTTAGAGACTCACTATTCAATTTCATGATTGTACCCCCAAATATTCACTTGTATACTAGTGTATCCCAGCGAATAAAAATACACAATGGAAAATCCATAGCAAGGCTAAATTTTTATATTGACAATATTTGCAATACAATAGATTATCTCTAAAAAAATGAGCGTTGGAGATTATTTAATGTTAAAAAGCATGCTGTTTATATTAGTGATGTTAGCATTTGTGCTTAGCTGTGCAGAAAGTAGCAACGATGATAGTCCTAGCGGCGGCTTCATGCCTGCTGATGGGCTTGCTCATTCAGCTGTTAATGACATAAAAGCGTTTGATAATTTCCCAGCCATAGCTGATACTTTCGGCTATATGCAAGCCTCTCGGACATTCGCTCTAGTTGTGCCTGCTGATAATCCTTAGATTTTGTGCAAACGGCAGAAATGCACTATACCAACACTAGCAGGCAAAAAAGATGGCAATATGATAATCAGAGCCTCTGGATGGACACAGGCATGGTTGTGCTATCGTCAACACCTGTAGCTTCGCTCTTGGCAGAGTTTCCAGCAATAGGTGATGATTATCAGCATGTGAGGAAGCTCAGCTACACGCTTTCATTCAGCACTGAGCCAACAGCTGCGATAATAAGCTATCGCAACAAAATGGGCGCATTTGATTGTGGTGGCACAATGTGCAGTTCCAAGCAAAACGAAGCCTATCTTACATTTGAGATAGGTAATGCGGGCAAAAGCTTGATATGGAGTGTTAGTTATTAATATTTGGTAAAATTGAAACAAAATTTCATACATTCCAACTTTTCTTTTCATTGCAGACATGCTAGCATAAGCAATGTATGATCCAGTGTATAGGGGCAATTCTGAAGGCGGGGAAAATAGGGGGCTTTTTTATGGCAACACAGCCAATTTATCAAATTTATGCAGAGTTAATGGATTATGAGCCAAAAATTTGGCGACGTTTCCAAGTGGCAAACAATGTCACAATGTCAAAGCTTGCTTATATCATCATGTCTATGTTTGAGATGCAAGCAAGGCACTTGTTTCGTTTTGATATTGAAGATACATATGAAATACTTAATAAGCGTGAAGTGATCTCTAAGAGCTATGAATTATTTGATGATCCTGAAGATCCTTATTTTACACAGAGCAAACGAACGCAGATTGATGTTACAAAAGCAAAAATTAAAAACGTCATGGATACACCGAATGGGATACACACAAAGCAATCTATTGATTTCTGTTATGATTTTGGGGATAATTGGCATATTCAACTCATTTTGGAAGAGATCATTATTGATAAAGGCTTAGATGCCAAAGAGCTGCCTCGCGTGCTTGCTGGCGAAGGCTATGGAATTATTGAAGACTGTGGTAGCACTTATGGTCTTGCAGAAATTGCTCAAGCTTTTAAGCTGAAAAAAGGTGAAAAGTATAGGGAGTTTTCTGGATGGCTAGGTCGCAAAGAGCTGAATCTTGAAAGCTTTGATCTTGAAGATGCAAGCCTACGAGTGAAGAAGATACCTCGCATTTATAAAGATGCCTATGAGAATGATTTGCCACCAACAAAACAATCTATAGACTTTTTAGAAAGGAAGTATAAAAAATAGCCATGAACACATTTGAGACAAAGTTTTTTACAAAAACCATTGCAACAGAAGATTACATAGCAGGCTTTCGAGATGTTGATAAATTTATGGGCTATTGAAAAGAGTGCAAAAACT
>JAITWL010000166.1 GCA_031285285.1 Deferribacteraceae bacterium
GCCCATACAAGCCGGCTTATATGGATTGATTGCCACGCTCGCAAAGACTTTGGATATTGATTATTTACAAATTATAGCATTAGAGACTAAAGTAAAAAATAAACCTGCGATACAAGATCAGGCTTGCCATGTCTCTTCACTGTACCAATAATTAACAATTATCAATCAGAAAAGAACAATCAGCAAGCCTGAAAAAGCGAAAAACTTAGGCTTTTTTCATTGCATTGAGTTTCTTCGCCATGCGAGAAGCTCTGCGGGCAGCTTGATTTTTATGGATCGTGCCGCGACCCGCTGCACGATAAAGCGAGCTGACACTTTCGCGCATGAGCACCTCTGTGCCTTCAGCGCTTTCTGCCCCAGCTGTCTTGAATTTTTTGATAGTTGTTCTCATCTTTGACTTCTCAGATTTGTTGATAAGTCTGCGTTTCTCAGATTGACGAATGCGTTTGCGAGCTGATACCGTATGTGCCACTATTCACCTCAAGTGTTTAAAAATAACAGTGGACTATATCAAAGCCTAGAGACACAGTCAAGCGCTTTTTTCTAATTTAATAATTTTTAACATTAATGCTGTATTAACAATGCTTTTGGCATTCGCCACATAGCCTATGCAGTGTTAGACAGTAAGAACTGCTATCAGGCTCTATTTTCTTGATAATGGCATCAAGCTCAGTGCTATATTCGCTGAATACGTCTATCACACTGCCGCAGACCTTGCAAACGGCGTGGTAATGCGGCCGCAGATCAGCATCATATCTATCTGGACCATCGGGCATGCGTAGCTGTGCGACCTTACCACTTTTCACCAACACTCCCAGATTGCGATACACTGTGCCCATACTGAGGCTAGGGTGTGCAGCTTTTAGCATGTTATATAGATAGTCAGCTGTGGGGTGCTCTTTGCTTGCCCAAAGCGCTTCATATATGAGCTCACGCTCCTTTGAATAACGCACTTTATGTACACCTCATAAAAATACTAGCAAAAGTTACTACTTATATTAAAAAATTTCAATATAATAATTGCTTTTCACCGTGAAAACTGCTAATCTTATACTATGGGCAGTTTTTTCAAAGCGCTTGGTAAATTTTTCTTGTTTGTCACAGTTGGGAGCGTCTTTATCGTTGCGTCCATACTTAAAGCTATCTTCATGCTGCCTGTCACCTGCTTCTATGCCTTTAAAAAGCCCTCTGGCGAGCCTAATGCTGCAGATATTCGCTGGTTTTGGAAGGTTATCGCTGCATCCAATACTGATAGAGAGGTGCTCTATAATATATTGCGACCACATAACCGTCATAAGATATTGATATTCCACTATTGTTTTGAACATATGGTTGCAGCACTGCGTCAGGCATCGTTATTTGATGAGCAAGAGGCTGATGATATCTGCTATTGGGTAGTGAGCCAAGGCGAAGGTGCATACAAATTAATCCTTGATAATCCAGAGATGTTGCCGCGCTCTGTTCGTGGCTATTCTGATAAAATATTATATGGTGTGGCGGATAGGATTTTTTATAAAAAATATAATAAACCAATAGGATATAGTGGCTCTAAAATTTGACGCCACGAGTGCACCTTAGATAGTGTGCACAATTTAACACTAGTACTGAAAAAAGTACTCATTTTAAGGAGAGTCTATTTATGCAAAATCGTATGGCTAAGGTCATATGCACAATCGGGCCAGCATCGTCTAGCCCAGAGATGATTCGCAAACTCATCGAAAACGGGATGAACGTTGCCCGTTTAAACTTTTCACACGGCACACACGATAGCCACCGTGAAACAATCCAAAAAGTACGCTCAATAGCTAACGAATTAGGCTGCTATGTGGGGATTCTGCAAGATCTATGCGGCCCCAAAATTCGCCTTGGCATGCTGCCAGAAGAAGGCGTGCAGCTCATTCGCAATGAAGAAATTGCGCTACGTAGCGGAGATACTTATGAAGAAGGCGTGTTGCCTCTACACTATCCAGAGATTCATAAAGATGTGACCCCAGGTGAGTCTATCCTGCTGGCAGATGGCATGCGCGAGCTAAAAGTTCTGCGAATCGAAGGTGACAAAGTAATCTGCAAAATCATCACTGGTGGACAAATCTATTCTCGCAAAGGCGTAAATATGCCTGGCAGTAAGCTTAGCGTATCAGCATTCAGCGACAAAGATAGGGAAGACCTCATGATGGGGCTGAAAGAAAATGTTGATTTTGTGGCTATGTCATTCGTGCGTCAGGCGTCGGATCTTGATGAGATCAAGTCAATCATCGCCCAAGCCGATTACAAGCCTAAGCTTATAGCTAAAATTGAGAAACCGCAAGCTGTGGCCAATATTTCTGAAATCGTAGATGCTGTTGATGGCATCATGGTTGCACGTGGCGACCTTGGCGTGGAAGTGCCACTAGAGCATGTACCCATAATTCAGAAAGACATCATCGAAGTTGCCCGCAGCAAAGGTAAATTCTCCATCACTGCCACTCAGATGCTGATGAGCATGGTGTCAAACCCACGCCCAACACGAGGCGAAGCCTCCGACGTGGCCAATGCGATATTGGATGGCACAGATGCTGTCATGCTCTCAGATGAGAGCGCCAATGGTAAGTATCCAATAGAAGCTTGCGCCACTCTCGGCCGCATAGCTTCTGCCACAGAGCCTTACTCAAAGAATAGACTTTTGAGAACCAATAATGATGATGCTGATGTGTCAGCAACTCTTGCTATGGGTAGAGCCGCTGGCTGGCTAGCTGGCGACATCAAGGCTGTAGCCATTGTAGTCTACACAGAATCGGGCTTTTCGGCGCGGGCTGTGGCTCAGTACCGTCCAAATTGTGGCATACTAGCTCTCACGCCAAATGAAAATATCTGTAACCAGCTTTCACTCTGCTGGGGTACAAGAGCTATACAGATAGAGCATTATGATGGAACAGATGAGCTTTTTAGGGCAACCCGGAGAACAATGCTGGAGCTTGGCCTTGCTAAAAAAGGCGATAAGATAGTGTTGACCGCTGGTGTCCCCCTAGGTATAGCAGGCGGCACAACGATGATACGTGTGCTAACAATATAACAAAGTAGATCATAGCTTGACCCACAAGCTTATATTGTGGGTCAAGCACATGAAAAGTATAAAAAATCTTAATCCCATCAAATTAACAAAATTAACACTATTCATTGCTATTTTTCTCAATAATTGCTAAAATATAGGATAGTTTTTTGGGGGATAATATGCAAGATGCAGTGATTGCTTTGGGGATGGGTGGGCCTGATAGCATCAGCGCCATAGAGCCGTTCCTTAAAAATCTTTTAACAGATAGAGAAATCATTGATTTTGGTATTGGGGATAAGCTCCAGCGCTTTATTGCTGGGCGGATTGCTACCAAACGCTCGGCCAAAGTGGCGCCCAACTATGAAAAAATGGGCGGTGGCTCTCCTCAGCTTGCGCATAGCAAGGCGCTGCTTGATAAGGCTGCGCAGCTCTATCTGGAAGGCACTGGTATAGAACTGGATGTCTATATCGGTATGTGTTATTGGCATCCATTCATTGAAGATAGCATGAAGGCGCTGTTGGCCGAGGATAGCCGCAATCCATATCGCCGTGTGTACCTGCTGCCGCTATATCCACAATATTCTATCGTGACATCAGGCGCTGCATTCAATCGTGTGCATAAGATCATGGCACTGACAGCGCCAAAGGGCACTGTATGCAGGATTAGCCAGTTTCACACATTTGAACCTTATTTGCTCTGCCTTGCTGATAGAATAAAGAAGGCAGCAAAAAAACTTGGCCTGCCAATGAGCGAAATACATCTAATGTTTTCTGCCCATGCCACACCAAAAGCCATAGCAGATAAAGGTGATCCATATGTATCTCAGCTGAAAGAACAGGTCAGCAAGCTTGTGGAGCTGACTCAGCCTGCAACACATAGCTTAGCTTATCAAAGCAAGCTTGGCAAGCAAGAGTGGCTTACGCCTTCTTCGCTAAATGAAATTAAAACGCTTGCAAGCTCTGGCATAAAAAATATAATAGTGCTGGCAATATCCTTTGTTAACGATCATATCGAAACATTGATCGAGCTGGATGAAGAATTGCAAACGTATGGCGAAAGCTTAGGGCTGCGCATTGTGCGAGCTGAATCGCTCAATAGCAGCAATGATTTTGCAATAGCAGTGGCAGAATTGCTGAGGACGGCATAATGCGCCCTTTGCTGCTATTATTGTGCCTTTTGCTGTGTAGCGGCTGCGAAGCTGTGCTTGCGGGTGCATTGGATGGTGCGCTGAAAGGCGCGTTGGACGGTGCGTTTAAGGCGCCACCAAAAACGCATTATGAATATGCAGCGCTGGAAAGTGTCGAAAAAGATGCCTTAGCTAAACAATTTAATCCACCAGCAGGGGATAATGCTGGCTTGTATATCTATCATCACCATTATGCGATAAAGGATTTGGGGCAGCGAGAGAAAGGCCTATGGATAGATGATAAGTATATTGGCGCTTTACCAGATGATGTATATTTTTATTATTATGAGCTGCCAACTGGCGAGCATACTATCATATTGGAAAATTATGATCCTGTAAAATTAATTAAATTAAAGATCACTGCAGAAAAGGGTAAGCTTTATTTTGTTAAGCAAGACCTAGGCTGGAATATTGATCTTGGAGAGGTGGATTCTGAAACAGGGAAAGCATATATAGGTAACAATGAGCAGCGGCTGGCTGCTATCATGACAGATAGCTACAAGCAGGATGCTTTAGCGAAGCAATTTAACCCAGCCGAGAATGCTGGCCTGTATATCTATACAACACACTTGTATAAATCTATCATAAGCGATATTTTGGTTGATGATTATTGTGTTGGTAGGTCTTACAGAGGAAACTACCTATATTATGAATTGCCAGAAGGTGAGCATGTTATTACAACAGAGAGCTCTCAAGGCTCATCAGATAAGCTTGAAATAGTTGTACAAAAGGGCGAGCTTTATTTTATTCAGCAAAACCTGCAAGATCTTAAATTAAACATAATTGAGTCTGAAAAAGGGAAAGCAGAAATCTATAAACGAATGTTAACTGTTTATGGATGTGAAGCAGATTGGGTAAATGAGTATGAACGCAAATGTGCAAGATAAAATTTTATTGTATACTTTGTGATTACAATTATACTTGCGATGGTGTATTATATATTGCTGCAATATAGTTTAGGTGCATGATGAAACATAAATTGATAGTCAAAAATTTTGGACCAATCAAAGATATTTCTATGGAAGTAAGCGATTTTATTGTGCTTACTGGGGCGCAATCGTCAGGGAAGAGTACGATAGCGAAGCTGATATTCTTTTTTCGTGGAATTAAGGATGCTGTATATTCCATACACGATGATGAACGTCTTGTGCAATATAGGACTGATGATGGAATAAAAATGCTGTTATCAATATACTTTTCATTGCTTTTTGATGATGCTTTGAGCGAAGATGATACACAGCTAGAATATCACTATAGTAATGATTGCTTTGCCAAAGTTACTACCCAT
>JAITWL010000208.1 GCA_031285285.1 Deferribacteraceae bacterium
TCCTCAAGGCGAAAATTTACACTAGGCACAGCTTCCTTGATCGTCTCAGCTTGAGCGATATCTACATGGCGTGCCAGCCAGACAAAGCCGCTCTTGCGCTCAATGACATCCGCCGCAGCATTACTCACAGCGATACCATTGGCCTCTAAGGCGTTGATAAAGCCTGTAGAATCATCAACATTGCGCCCAAAAGTGTAGAGTGAAGCCACTTTTCTATTGGCAGCGAGGGGCCTGCCATTGCGATCGTATATAGAGCCGCGGTCTTTAGTGAAAACTACATTCGTGCTAGTCTGTGTATATACAAGGCGCTCATAAAAATCATTGCGGATCACTTGTAGGTAAAACAGGCGCGCACCTGCGAAAGCCAGCACCAAAAAGCTGGCTATACCAAAAAGTTTGTAAAGTACGCGCTCATTAAACATAATAAATCTCCGTCGGCACTTCCTGTGCCGAGCTCCTACGGCATTCAGTCGCTTCGCTCGTCTGCCGAGCATCTTGCCCACGTCCTGTGGGCGCTGGAACTATAATCCTAAATTAGTTCCAGTCACTGCACATTAAACGTCCGTCCTTCGCTCATCATCACGAAGCCTTTCTGATTAGCGAGCAGGAATAAATTTTCCTTGCTCAGTATCTTTGAGCGGCTTGATTCCGCCCTTTCCATCGCGATGCGTTGCTGCTCCACGCTATCAGCAAGTGCCGACAGCTCGTAACCCTTGGATATGCATTGGCCTCGCACAATCCCAGTGACAAAAAGCAGCGACACCGCGACAATAACAAACATCAAGGTAATCGCCTTAAAATATCGCCTATTTAGCTCAATCAAATAATGCAACATTATCAGCTCCATCGGCACAGCTCGCATCATGCGAGCGCTAAATCCTCACAGCTGCGCGTAATTTTGCGCTACGCGACAGCGGATTATCCTTCAATTCCTGTGCACTTGGGCTCACAGGCTTTCTAGTCAGCACCTTGAAAGTGGCCACCTTGCCACAGTTGCACACTGGGAACTCTGGCGGGCACTCGCAGGGGCTAGCGTATCGCTGGAGATAATTTTTCACAAGTCTATCTTCCAATGAGTGAAACGAAATGAACGCTACACGTCCATCTGGCTTCACAAGCTGCTCTATCTGCCGCAAAAGCGCTTCCACCGCCACCAGCTCTTGATTCACATGTATGCGAATCGCCTGAAATGTCTGCGTGGCAGGGTGTAGCCCTGGCTTTTGAAACTTAGCTGGCACTGCGCTTTTCACCACAGCTGCTAAGTCCAAAGTGCTTATAAAAGGCTTAATGCCTCTACGCTGCACTATTGCGCCTGCTATGCGCTTGAAGAAGCGTTCCTCGCCATAGCGGTAAATGATCTCCTCAAGCAATTCTTGTGAATACTTATTCACCACATCTTTTGCGCTCTCGCTGTCTGTGGTATCCATCCGCATATCAAGCTCGCCATCCTTGCGAAATGAAAAGCCGCGCTCGGCCTCTGTCAGCTGGAAGGAAGAGACACCAAAATCGGCATAAAGCCCATCCACAGCTATTATCCCGAGTTTATCAAGCGTTTCCTGCAAGTAACGAAAGTTTTCCTGTACGATCGTCACCCGCGGATCGCTGCCAAATAAGCCATTCAATCTGTCAAACGCCTCTGGATCACGATCCAGTATAATCAAGCGGCCGCTTGTGAGCTTATCAAGCACAGCCTGTGCATGTCCGCCGCCGCCGCCAGTGCAATCCACATATGTGCCCTCAGGCAAAATATTGAGACTGTGGATTAGCTCAGTTTTTAGTACTGGTATGTGCATGCACGTTCCTTTGTTAAAGTATCAACTCATTAAACTGACTGCCTAAAGCCTCGTCGCTTGAGTCATCCGCGGCCATTACCTCATCATAAAGCCCTTTATTCCATATCTCTATGCGTTTATCCATGCCAACAATCGTGCATTCGTCTGTCAATTGTGCTCTTGCGCGCAGGGCTGGTGGTATCAATATCCGTCCTTGCTTATCTATGCTGACTTCTTCCAAGTTGGCATAGAGCCTTCGCAAAGCATTCGCTTCATTTTTATTTTGCGGCGGGCGAGCTTGCAGCTCAGCCTCTTTTTTCTCCCACTCTTGCACAGGATACGCCACTATATACGTGCTAAGCATGGCCAACACAAGCGTTTCATTAGAGTAGACAGACTTCAAGAGCTCCCTCGTTTTTGCAGGGATGCTGATTCGCCCACTCTCATTAATTGTGTGTACACTTGCGCCTTTAAAGCCCATGCTGTCACCATTTTTAAGGTTTAATGCCATTCTGTACCAGATGATGACATTTCTTACCATTTAATACATATTTTATCATTGCGTCAAGCATTATTTTAATTTCATTGATATTTTAAACTAAGCGAACAGGGGCTTGACTATTGGCATACCAAGACCTACTCAAGACAAAATGAGTCGTTAAGTTTTAGATAAAAACCTATTACAAAAGTTAGAAATTTTAAGAAAATTTTAGCAAATTTATACTAGCCGATCAGGAAATACTCATACTCATCTTGCCAACGCTGCATCAACACTGCTTTTATCAGTGCATTCTTTGGCTTTTGCAAGGCGGGATCGTCTTCTGTGATTTCACGAGCATCCGTGCGGGCTTCCCGCATGAGCTCTGCATCTTTGATAATATCGGCAAACTGAAATTCGGGCATACCTGATTGGCGTACGCCTGAAAAATCGCCCTGACCGCGCAGCTCAAGATCGATCTCTGCCAGCTTGAAGCCACTGGTGTGGTGCTCCATCGCCCTGAGGCGCTTCATACCTGTGTCCGATAGCTCTTCGGATGCCACCAGCACACAATACGACTGCTTGCTATTGCGCCCGACACGTCCGCGCAGCTGGTGCAGCTGAGCTAGGCCAAAGTGATCGGCGTTTTCGATCACCACTACCGTGGCATCTTTCACATCCACACCAACCTCCACAACCGTTGTAGAAACTAGTATATCAAGCGCTCCAGAGGCAAAATCATCAAGCAGATGCCGTTTGTCATCAGCCTTCATTCTGCCATGCAGCAGGCCAACTTTCTTATCAGGGAACGCTTTTTGCACGGCTTCTGCGCTCTTAGTGGCAGATTTGAGCTTACTCTTGCCGCTATCATCAATGGCAGGATAGATAAAATAGGCTCTATCGCCAGCTTGTAGCTTGCTAGCAACGTAGGAATAGGCATCTTTCAATTTTTCCTCACGGAAAACCTTTGTGATAGGTGGTATACGGCCTGGCGGCAGGCTATCAATCTCTGATATATCAAGATCTCCATAGAATGTGAGCGCAAGTGTGCGCGGAATGGGCGTTGCTGTCATCAATAAAATATCTGGTGCTCGCTTACCTTTATCCATAAGTGCTTTGCGCTGCTTCACTCCGAAACGGTGCTGCTCATCTATCACAGCGAAGCCAAGATTATGAAAGGCCACATCATCCTGAATCAGCGCATGTGTGCCAACCACTATCTGAATCTCGCCTGCCTCCACAGCGGCTTTGATCTGTCGCTTCTCAGCCGCCTTCACAGAGCCTGTCAGCAGGCAAGCATGG
>JAITWL010000306.1 GCA_031285285.1 Deferribacteraceae bacterium
ATAAGGTGATTGGTGGAGTGGGGTTCTATCAACGGCGCGAGATAAAGGATGTGCTCAGCTATTTACGCGTATTTGATAACCCTTATGACGAGGCGGCCTTTGCGCGTGCGCTAAAAGCACCGCCAAAGGGCGTTGGAGATGCGCTGATCGAGAAAGTACACGATTGTGCAGCTGAGAATAATATGGATATGTTATCAGCAGCTGAGATGCTGATTCCTGTGCTGCCAAAGCGGCAAGCGGCAGGGCTATCCATCTTTCGCAATATCATGTATAATATTGTCTCCTGCGCCAAGATCAGCGAGATGATAAGCATTGTGATAGATGAAAGCGGCTATAAAGACTATCTGACAGAGACTGAGGATGTAGAAGAGGCGAAAGCCCGCACAGAAAATATATACGAGCTTTTTAATGCTGCTGTGCTATTTGAAGAGCAGACAACAGGCGGCACGCTGGCAGATTTCCTTGCCACCACAACGCTTGTGACATCAAGCGATGAAGAAAGCAAGGATAGCGTGCGTCTGATGAGCATTCATGGCGCTAAAGGCTTGGAATTTGAAGCTGTGTTCGTCACAGGGCTTGAGGAAGGCGTCTTCCCTTCCACAATGCGGGAAGAAGATGATAATATCGAAGAAGAGCGTCGTCTGTGCTATGTAGCCGCCACTCGCGCCAAGCGCTGGCTGACATTTTCCTACACTAATTCGCGTGTGCGCCACGGCAAGCGTGATCTGATGCGACCATCGCGCTTTGTGCATGAGCTAGGGGTAACAGCGGCCAAGGTGGAACTCGCCACCAATCCACATTTCGCCCCAGCAGCTGATGGAAGCCTACGCAAGGGGCAGTCAGTGAAGCATGAGATCTTTGGCGATGGCATAGTGATGCAGGTGGAAGGCTCTGGCGATTCGGCCAAGGTGGATGTGTTCTTCAAGAAAGGCGGCATGAAGAAGCTAGTGGCGCGCTTTTTGCAAGCCTAGCATTTATCAACCATTGTCACGATTTCTTTAGCTGTAGTCACTGCCAGTGAAGAGCCTCCACGCTGTGCTAAAGCTCTAATCCCTTGCAGATCAAACGCTTTAGCATCCGCTAAGCCTTTATCCACGGCATGCCGCACTTCTGGCAAATATGTGAGCATTAGCTTAGCAAGCTCGGCCGTACCTACACACAAACGAGGTGCAGCGGTTGATTTCGCCACCAAGGCGTCTAATATTGGCCACACTACTGATAACAGGCCAGCTTGAATGATGCCATCAAGCGCTGTTGCAAGCGAGGCTAAATTAGTCAGCTCACCAGTCCAATCCAATAGCGCTATATCGGCCACACCTGGGCGTAGAAGCCCGCGCCCCCATGCTTCACGCACTGCTAGCATAGCATCTTCCGCTGCTATAGGCGTGGATGAGCGCTGGACAGCTAGGATATTGATTGCAGCGCCAGCAGGCAACGGGGATGCTCTACGCGCTACTTGCCGCAGTATCAAGCCTTTTTCATCATAAGCATTGCTAACCCAGCAAACAGAGCGCAAAGCTGCATCACCCCAATGTGGAAATACTGAAAATTGCTGACTGTACAGCACATCCCACCATATTGACTTGGCAGATAACAATGATGGCTCTTTTGGAAGATTATCTATATAGCGAGTAAATACTCCCAGTGCCTGTAAATCTTCATCCAGAGCGGCTGTCCTTGTATTAGGATCTAGGCGCATCAGTGCCAGCTGCAAATCTTTATCTAGTGGTTTTATTTTTGCATCTTTATAAATCGTTAGTCGCGCGAGCAAATCAAGCATTGTGATGGAAAGATCGAGCTTGCTTGGTGTGGAAAGCAGACAGGGCAGCTTATCAAGCTGCTGCGACACTGCATAATCTCGCCCATGCAAGGGATGTGGCTGATTATATGGAGATATTTTAGATTCTTCACCCTTTGCCCAAGCTGCAATAAAATCTGGCAAATAGCTATAATAAATATCAACTGACATTTTGAGTCCACTTAGGCTAGAACGAGCGGCAGCTGGGTCTTTATATGCCAAAGCATTAGCCACAGCAAGAAAGCGCTCTGTGAGACAATCGTGTATAATCGCCCCTCTGCGATTCACGAACTCCGTAACAAGCGCTGCCAGTGATTCTGGCGAAACCTCGCCTAGCTCAAAGGCTGGCACTTGCCATACAGGCGGCGTGGGTTGCCAAAGCCCGCGTATTTCAACCGCTTTCACTGGTGCTTCTGTTGGTGCAGCCTCATAGGCTATGCCCCATTGCTCCATTAGCTTTGTCGCAGCTGCCGCCACAGCTTTATCTGCATCATTTGCAAGTATCTCAAGCCAGCCTGACACCGCCTCTACGTCTTCTATGCGCTTATGTTTAAGCGCAGCCTTTAGCACAAGCAGCTTACCCTTCTTCGTCTTGATGGAAAATGAGGCCACCAATAGCTCAGCGAGCTGTGCGCCCTGAGTATTTGCTATCAGCATAGGCGCAAGCCGATTAATCACGGATAGGTCACCAGTAGCCACTATCGGGATCAGCATATCTATACGAGAGCAAAATTCCTCATCGCTGACTTTTAGCTCATCTAGAACATCTAGCCACATTTTGCGATCAGAAGGACGCACAGAGGCATCTAAGCCTGAAAATGCTAGCTCAGCAGCATAATCACGCTCAAGCCAACCGCGCTCAACTCCAGCTGGTATCACAGGCGCAAAATATGGGCTGGGCGGCACATTTTGGGCAATACCAGCTATGATATGATCTTTAAAACGTCTTTGAATCATAGCAATACGCTCAGGCTCTGGATTACGAGGCGTAGTCCAAATATTATTCAGCTTGACTTCAATAGTGTCAGCCACATATATTGCCCAATCCTCAATATAGGCTATGCTTTGTGGGATATCTAGGTTTAGTTTATCAACAAGGCTAATGCTTTCATTGGAAAATGAAGCCCAGCCACCCCTATAGCTCATGATGACAAAGTCATTTGCAAATTTTGCGCCGCGACTAGCCACTGCGCTGATAAGAAGGCTAGAATCTACATGTCTCGCTAAGCGTGCCTGAATCGCAAGCTCCTCAGCTCTCTTCGCATTTACCCCAACACAGATAGCAAATAGCGCTAGCTTTTCGCGATCCACATCAATATAGCTGCGCCAATTGCGTTGTCCAGCGATAGCCTCGCCCCAGTCGCCACTTTTCAGCCCTGCGACTGCTATGCGCTTCTCCTCGGCTGTGCCAAGCGGCAGCTGCAAGATATTATCTTCTGTGACCTGCTTCCAACCAAGCTTCTTGAATATGGCAACCGCCTCATCTAGCTTTGGATTCTTCATTTGAGCGTCTCCAATAGCTTCTTAGCCTTATCCACAGCAGCTGATTTTGTCTTAGCTTGCGCTATCTCTTCCAGTCCATGCCATGCAGCATCATCTACTGGTATATAGCTGCGCTTGGCAGCCTCTTTCAGATATGGTGCATAGCGTAGGGCTATATCTAACAGGCGATTCACCCATACTGGCGGCTTTGGTGCTATACTAGCAGCCTTTATACCCTCTGTGAGCATAGGCCAGAGCACTGGTAGCAGCATGGCAGAGGCCTCCAGCGAACGCACAAGCTTCGCGGGGCTCACAGCTGGCGATTGCAGCAATGTGCGCATCGCAAGCTGAACCACATCTGCGCCAATCTGCCCATCCTCGATGAATTGCTCCAGCAGCCGCGACGCAAAATACGTAGCGTCGCCATCTTGCGCTAATAGACCGATAATGATAGTCAATAGCGATAATGGAAGCTGTCTACTATCTGACGATGGCAGAGGGCCATCTTTGCTATCTATATAATTACGATAAATGCTTGCAACCATAGCCTTTTGCTCAGCATCCCAATGTAGCCAAACTTGGCTATCGCGCGATAGTTCAGGATCAGTATAGGCTTGACACTGCCCTTCACGCTCCAGATCGTAATAC
>JAITWL010000023.1 GCA_031285285.1 Deferribacteraceae bacterium
GACAAGTCTATTGCGAGGCTCATGCGTTGCCAATCCAGCGTTCCTAATAATCGTCGGCCAGAGGCCATCATAATCCTGAATCCTAGATTGCTTCGCAGAGCTCGCAATTGACGAAGGATGATTCCATAATTTATACAAAACACAAAACGTCTATATTCTTCTTGACGAGCCATGCTTGAGAATGTATAAATGTATATCCTGATTGAGAAACATCGCCTGAGATCTAGCTTAAGATCGGCGAGTATAAGATCAACGGCTGACCTGTTTAAGGATGCTTCTAAATATTTTAAGGAGTGTTTACATGATTAAACAATCGGTTCAGAAATTCGGACGAACTTTGAGCGGGATGGTCATGCCGAATATCGGCGCATTTATTGCGTGGGGCTTTATTACGGCACTATTTATCCCTACTGGCTGGCTGCCAAACGAAAAATTTGGTGCACTCGTAGGCCCTATGATTTCCTATCTTTTGCCTCTGCTTATTGGCTACACTGGTGGTAGCTTGGTAGGCAAAAAGGGCGTGCGTGGCGGCGTTGTCGGCGCGATTGCGACAATGGGTGTCATCGTTGGCGCAGGCATCCCAATGTTTTTGGGAGCTATGATCGCTGGTCCTTTAGGCGGTTTCTGTATCAAAAAATTCGATGATTATTTTGAAGACAAAGTCCCCGCTGGCTTTGAAATGCTTGTGAACACTTTTTCATCAGGGATAATTGGCGGCGCATTAGCGCTGATTTGTAATGCTTTGATTGGGCCTGTAGTTGAGGTTTGCACCACTGCCCTTGGCAATGGGGTCGGCTGGCTCGTAGCAAACGGACTTTTGCCGCTCACATCTATTATTGTAGAGCCTGCAAAAATCCTCTTCCTTAACAATGCCATCAATCATGGCGTTTTCACTCCTTTGGGCACTCAGCAGGCGCAAGAGCTTGGGCGCTCGATTTACTTTATGATTGAATCAAACCCTGGGCCAGGCTTGGGGCTTTTGATGGCGTATTTCTTAGCTGGCAAGGGTAGCGCAAAATCTAGTGCTCCAGGTGCGGCAGTGATCCACTTTTTTGGTGGCATCCATGAGATTTATTTCCCATTTGTGTTGATGAATCCTGTATTGATCCTCGCCATGATAGGTGGCGGCTTTTCGGGCGTTCTCACACTGACTCTTTTTGGTGGCGGGCTTATCGCTCCTGCAGCTCCAGGTTCTATATTTGCCGAACTCGCCATGACGCCAAAAGGCGCATACCTGCCGAATATCCTTGGCATTATAGTGGGTGGTGGCGTTTCGTTTGTGCTTTCTATGATCTTGTTAAAAGCTTTTGGTAAAGAAGAAGCTTCTTTGGAAGATGCTCAAGCGCAAACTAAAGCCAGCAAGGCGCAATCAAAAGGTCTTGCAGATCCTGCGGGCGCAATGGCCACTTCAAGCAAAGAAGTGAAAAAAATCGTCTTTGCTTGCGATGCAGGAATGGGCTCAAGCGCAATGGGCGCGACCAAGCTAAAGAAGAAGCTCGCAGCTGCTGGGCTTGGCGGGATAACCGTTGTGCATTCACCAGTGGGCGAAGTGCCTGCTGATGCTGATGTCATTGTGTGCCATAGGGAATTGGCTGAGCGGGCGCGGCAAGCAAATGGTAATGCACGGCTGATAGCAATCACCGATTTTCTTGGTGCGCCTGAGTATGATGAGCTTATTAATAGCTTGATCAATACAATATTGAAAAAAGAAAATATTATCCTGAATCAGCCAAAAGCTACTCCAGAAGAAGTTATCCGCCGTTGCGGCAAGATGCTATTTGAATCAGGCTATGTGAATGAGCGCTATATTGAAGGCATGCTGGCAAGGGATAAGTCTTTTAGTGTGGAAATAGGTAATTTCATTGCACTTCCGCATGGGGAAGAGGCTTACAAAAAAGAAATCATCAAGACTGGTATTGTGGTGCTGACTTACCCTGATGGCATTGATTGGCATGGAAACACTGTGTATTTTGTAGTGGGTATTGCTGCAAGAGGCGAGGAGCATTTAGAAATCATGGCAAATATTGTCACTCATCTGGGTGAGCCTGATGATACAGTGAAGCTTGTCAAAAATGGCAATATTGATGAAATCTACAAAATGCTAACAGGGAATTAATGTTTTCATTTCGTCATTGCGAGGCTCTGCGAAGCAATCCAGTATTCAGGATGGGATTAATTTGCTGGATTGCTTCACTACGTTTGCAATGACGAAATAGAGCTTCAAAGGAGTTTGTCGCTATGATTATTACAGTTACGCTTAATCCAGCTTTGGATAAGACTGCCTCCGTTGATGTGATGCGCGCTAATGAGCTGAATCGTCTGCAAAATGTGCGTGTAGATGCTGGCGGCAAGGGGGTGAATGTGTCGTCTATCATTCACGCCCTAGGCGGCAAAAGTGTAGCTGTAGGCTTTGCTGGGGGCGGTGCAGGGGATGAATTACGTTTGTTAATCGCAAATAAATCCCTGCACGCTGATTTGGTGCGCATTGCTGCGACCACTCGAACCAATCTAAAAGTGATGGATGAGCACGGCTTGTTAACCGAATTAAATGAGCCTGGCCCTGCTGTGACCAAAGCTGAATGGCAGAATATGGAAGAAAAATTGCTTAGCTATGCACAAGCTGGCAATATTATAGTCCTCTCTGGAAGCCTACCTTCGACAGCTGAGCATGCGGGCTTTGCCTTAGGAAAAGATACTTATCAAAAGCTTAGCAAACGCCTGCGCAAATGTGGAGCAGCTGTATTTTTGGATGCAGATGGGGAGGCCTTCAAATTAGCTCTTGAATCGGGAAAAGATGAAGTGCCAAATTTTATCAAACCAAACCGCTTTGAATTGTTGCAATATTTTGGCCTGCCAGATGATGAATCTGTAAATGAAGCAAAATTAATCGAACTATGTCAAATAATGCTCGCGAAGGGAGTTGAGCTGGTGGCGCTTTCTATGGGCGGTGATGGTGCAATTTTTGTGAACAAAAACGGCGCATGGAAATCTGCAGCGTTGCCTATAAATGTGCAAAGCACAGTTGGCGCGGGCGATAGCATGACTGGCGCCTTGGTGTATGGTTTTGAGCAAGGATTGAAAGAGACTGACTGCTTCGCTCTGGCGATGGCGGCCTCTGCTGGCGCTTGCACCACCAAGGGCACTAACCCGCCAAGCAAGGCATTGATAGATGAATTATTAACCAAAACGATGATTGAAAAAATTGGGTGAAAATTCCCCTTCTTTTAGAAGGGGTGGATTGCGAAGCAAGACGGGGTAGTGATCCACAGCTTTTAGCCATTGGTAATAGCTATGCATGTAAGCATTACAACTTATCGCATTAATTATGGCTACTAATTTATGTTGTAATGCTTGCACGCATAATCATAGCGATGGCTTAAGGCTAAGGAGCCACTACCCCGCCCCTAAAGGGGCACCCCTTCCGCCGAAGGGGACTTTTGACAAAAAAGGAGTATTTCATATGTCACAAAAAACTAGAGCAGTACGCCTCTACGGCGCTGATGATTTGCGATTGGAAGAGTTTGAGCTTCCTGAAATTAAAGATGATGAGATTCTTGTGAAAGTGGTCACAGATAGCATCTGCATGTCCACATATAAATTGCTTAAACAAGGGAAAAAGCATAAGCGCTGCCCGCAAAATGTGGACACTAATCCGATTATTATTGGTCATGAATTTGCTGGCGATATTGTGAAAGTCGGCAAGAAATGGCAGCATGAATTTAAAGCTGGGGAAAAATTCGCCCAGCAGCCAGCGCTTAATTATAAAGGGAGCTTGGCTTCCCCTGGTTATTCTTATGAGTTTTTTGGCGGCGATGCTACTTATTGCATCATCCCTCAAGAGGTCATGGAGCTGGGCTGCCTGTTCCATTATGATGGCGACGCTTATTTTTATGCATCTTTGGCTGAGCCAATGAGCTGCATTATTGGCGGCTATCATATGATGTATCACACTAACAAGGTCAATTACGACCATGCGCTGGATATTAAAGAGGGCGGCAATGTGCTTATCCTTGGTGGAGCAGGCCCAATGGGCTTAGGCGCAGTGGAATACCCACTCTATGGCGGCAATAAGCCAGCACGAATCGTGGTGACCGATGTCGATGACGGCAGGTTAAACCGCGCCAAGCAGCTAATCTCGCCAGAATTGGCAAAGCAAAATGGCGTGGAGCTGCATTATGTGAACCCGCGCAACCAGAGCGATCAGTATGAGTATCTGATGGGCTTGACTGACGGCAAGGGCTATGATGATGTGTTTGTGTATGCTCCAATCAAAGAATTAGCGGAGATTGGCGACAAACTCATGGCTTTTGATGGCTGCCTCAATTTTTTCGCAGGGCCAGAAGATAAAAACTTTTCAGCGATGATCAATTTATATAACTGCCATTACACCAGCACGCATATCTTGGGAAGCACTGGTGGCAACACTGATGATATGAAAGAAGCCATCAAGCTAGCTTCTGAGAAGAAATTGCGCCCAGCTGTGATGGTGACCCATATCTGCGGCCTTGATGCAGTCGCAGGCGCAACAGCCAAACTGCCAGAGCTACGAGCAGGGAAGATCCTTTCATACCCACATGTGAATATGCCTCTGACGGCCATTGCTGATTTTGAAAAACTAGGCGCATCTGATCCATTTTACACTGAGCTTCACAAAAGCTGCGCAAAGCATAGCGGCCTGTGGAATGCGGAAGCAGAAGCATTGTTATTGAAGCATTTTAATGTGTAAGTTTGGCAAAAGTCCACTTCGGCGGAAGGGGTGGCAGCGAAGCTGACGTGATCCCATATACACGGGTTTAACGCGAAGAACGTCATTGCGAGGAGTCTTCGACGCGGCAATCCAGACCTCAGGATTATTGTCTATTTCCTTATGCAGAGCCTCGCAATGACTTTTTCCGCATCTGATAAAAATAAACTGTGCCTTGCGCTGCAAATTTGCGATAATACTTGGTCTGGTAATAGTCGCCTATTTCATTGACGAATGGTGCAGCCAACGCCGATTCTAGCGACTGTGCTGCGGCAAAATTCTCTGTGATCTCGCGTGCATAGTCGTCATGGTCGGTTGCCACAGTGATAAGCCCATCATCGCGGAGCTTTTGGCTCATCAGCTCCATAAACCATGTCTTTAAGAGCCGCCGTTTGGTATGCTTCGATTTAGGCCAAGGATCTGGGAAATTCACATAGAAGCCGCTGACTGATTTATCTGGCAATAGGCGCACAAATAACTCCGCGTCAAACTGCATCAGGCGTATATTTCCGTGGCTCACCTTATGGCAGCGTGCGACAGCTTTGTGAAATATTTTATGAAACACCTCAAAGCCCACCCAGTTTTGCTGAGGCTCGTTGCCTGCATGGTGGGCGATGAATTCGCCATTGCCTATACCTATTTCCACGAATAGCGGATTAGCATTGCCAAATATCGCCTCTGGATTAATAGGCTGAAAGCTAGCTCCTGGCTCAAGCTGTGCCCATAGCGGATTGGCAAGCATATATAAGCCATCTTCAAATTCAAATCTCAGCTCACGGCCATCAGCCTTCACAGCGTGCTCATAGCGCTTGCCACCTTGCCGATATGAGCGATAGATAAGTTCTTCGTTATTATCGATCACTTAAATAGCCCCTCGTAGCTCATCCACTAGCGCATTGACGTCCAGTCCATGCATAATCGCGGCTTTCTCCAGCGACTCACTCTGTATGCCAGAGCAGCTAGCGCAACCCATATTATACTTACCTAAGATGCCTAGCACACGGTCTTTATCAGCTTTGATGATATCTTTTAACAGGCTGTCTTTAGTTATTTGCATTTATAAACTCCCTAGTGACAGATATAGCACAAATTATTACATATTATCAATAGTTACTCTCCACGCACCAGCGAAGCCAAGGCAAAGCGACCAGCCATTTCAGTCTTGCGATAGACGTGCTTTAGATGCGATTGCACAGTGCCCACAGCAATATCTAGCTCAATGGCTATATCTTTATCTGATTTACCAAGCAAGAGGATATTCACCACTTGCTGCTCACGCTCTGTCAGCTGATATTTCTCAATAAATGTTGCTGACAGCCCCTGTTCGGCTGTCCATAATGGCGGCGTATGCGCCAGCTCTTGGGCAAGGCGGAGCGATTCATTAGATATTGAGAGGCGCACATAAAAATAGAATGTACACATATTGATGACAATGATCAATATGCTAAATAGCCCAACATATAGAAATGTACCACTATCTACAGCTGTTTGCCAGCTATTGCTATTAAATTGTAGCATATTGCCTATACCACGACCAATCGTAGCGACTATAACAATAGCTATCACTGGCATAAGAATTATTAGCAACGAAAACACAGCTGGAGCGTTGCTCGCCATTTTTCTGGCAACATAGCGATAAAAACAAGCCCAGATAACGCAAAATGACAGCTCGACAGCTTCACCAATCCACATAGGTAAAGAATAATCACCATACTCTGCCAAAGGGCCAAACCAAAGAAGCGAAAAGCTGCCAAATGCTACAATTATAAGCATAAACATTGTAAAAGCATAAAATGCGCTTATGATAGGCCGCACCAGATCGCCTTCTCTGCGGCAAAGATACGCCAGAGCCAAGCATAATGGCAACTCAATAGCAACGTTTATCCAAATATCTAAACCTAATAAAAAAATCACGACGCGTATAGGATAATCGAGGAGCATTATGACAACCGACACAATCTTTTTCCACTTACTATCAGGATAATGAAGCTTGCCAAACACTACATAAATCGCAGCAAAATTAACAAAAGATAGTATAATCTCAAAAGCCCACATAAATACCTACCCTACATATTATCAATCACTACAAATTTAAATATCCATAATAGCGCCACCGCTACTACCACTGGGGTGACGTCTTTTGCGCGGCCTGCCAGTAGCTTCACTGCTGCATAGCTGATGAAGCCAAAGGCTATGCCATTTGCCACAGAATAGGTGAAGGGCATCATGGCGATAGTCATAAAGCCTGGCACAGCCTCTGTGATATCCTGCCACTTTATCTCCATAAAGCCGCGACACATCAGCACTGCCACATATATGAGCGCGGGCGCTGTAGCAAATGAAGGCACAGATAGTGCTAGCGGCGAAAATGCCAGACATAAAAGGAAGAGCACGCCAACCGTGACGGCTGTGAGACCTGTCTTGCCACCCACAGCTGCTCCAGCGGCTGATTCCACATAGGCCGCTGTGGTGGATGTGCCTAAAGCTGCGCCCACCACTATTGCCGAAGAATCAGCCAAAAGCGCCTTCTTGAGGCGGGGAAGCTTGCCATTCTCTAGTAGCTCTGCTCTATGAGCCACAGCCATCAATGTGCCCGAAGAATCAAAGAGATCTACAAAGAAGAAGACGAAAATCACACTCACCATGCTTGCATTGAAGATATTGCTAAAATCCATCTGCATGAAAGTAGGCGCTAGAGATGGCGGCGCAGAGAAAACACCATGAAACTCTGCATGCCCAAGCGCTATCGAGGTGACAGTCACAGCGATGATGCCTATAATCACAGCTCCGCGCACCTTCCATACTGAAAGTGCCACAATCAATATGAAGCCAGCTAAGGTGTAAATCACTGAAGGCTCTGTCAAATTACCAAGGCCAACGAATGTCGCGCTATTATCCACCACTAGCCCTGCATTCTTCATGCCTATCAGGCAGAGAAATAGGCCGATACCAGCGGAGATGCCATATTTCAGCGTGTTAGGCAGCGCATTGATAAGCGCTTCACGGATATTGAAAAGGCTGAATGTGATAAATAGAATGCCAGATAGGAATACGCAGGCCAAGGCTGTCTGCCAAGGCACACCCATGCCCATGCAGACAGAATAAGTGAAATAGGCATTTAGCCCCATGCCTGGCGCAAGCGCAATAGGATAATTCGCCACGATGCCCATCACCATAGAGCCAGTAGCCGCTGCTATGCAAGTGGCCACAAACACAGCCGACTTATCCATGCCTGTCACCGAGAGCACGTCAGGGTTCACCACAACGATATAGCACATGGTCAAAAATGTGGTCATGCCTGCCACAAGCTCTGTGCGTATGCTTGAGCCTTGCGCAGAGATTTTAAAATATTTATTGAGAAAATCCACTAAAGTCACTCCTCATTAGTATTTTGAGCAAAAACTAATTGCTTATACTATTAAAGTAGAAATTTTTCAATACCTGTCATTCTGTCATTCTCGCAGTACCCAAAATTTTCTTGTGACCTGCCTGTAATGCTCGTCTGTATTGCCTTTTGGCGAGAATACGTCATTACGAGGCTCTGCGAAGTAATCCAGACCTCAGAATAATTGACGGCCTTTGGCCGAACAATATTTTTAGCGCCCCATTGGATTAATTGCTGGATTGCTTTGCAGAGCATCACGATGACATTCGAACATTTTATGACTATGAAAAAAATGGGGTCTTCTTTTAGAAATAGCGATGCATGTAGGCATTACAACTTATCGCATTAATTATGGCTACGGGTTTATATTGTAATGCTTGCACGCATAATGATAGCGATGGTTTAAGGCTAAGGAGCCACTACCCCGCCCTGCGGTAGCCCCTTCCGCCGAAGGGGACTTTTGCCATGACGATTTCGCGCTAGGGGCGGCCACGCTCTACGCCAACGAGCTTCCCATCTGCAAATATTGCGCCCCAGCCATGCTCTTGATCCCACGGGCAATCAAGGTGCAGGGCGATAACATGCCGCCCTTCATGCTCTTGAAGCTCAAGGGAAACTTGCACTGTTGTGTCATTAGTGTCATACCAGAAATCTTTCAAATCTTCTATGCGTTTTATCAAATCCGCTGGGGTTTTGACCACATCATCATGGCTAAATAGATTTTGCTCACGCTCTGAGAAGCAAGCAGAATCATAGCAATTAATGAAAGCTGCTAGCACTTCTTGCTCTAATTCAGGCGTCCAGCTAGCAATGAATTGTTCGCACTCTTTTGATTCAGATATTTTGAAATGCCTTGCATCTAGCAGTGTTGTATTTTTCAGTTTCGCATAGCATTCATCAAGATTTTCTTGTGCATTTTCTTGTCCTTGCTCTAAGGCTTTTTTCAGCCATCCTATGGCTTTAGCATAATCGTCAAGCTCGGCCGATCTGTCGATATCACCCAATCTGTGGAAATGTTGCATATAGCACAAGCCAAGGTTATTTTGTGCTTTAGCATCCCCCTGTTTAGCTGCTTTTTCATACCACTTCATTGCTTCTTTATAATCTTGCTTCACAAACCCTTCATAAAAGTAAAGCCCCACTGCATATTGCGCCCTAGCATCATCTTGCTCTGCACAGGCCATGAACCATTGCAAGGCCTTGGCATAGTCTTGCGGCACGCCATTGCCATTATGATAGAGCAAGCCGAGATTATATTGAGCATCGCTATACCCTTCCTCAGCGGACTTTGTGTACCATTTTGCAGCTTTTGCATAATCTTGTGGCACACCATTGCCAAATTCATAATAAAGCCCAAGGTTATATTGTGCTGTGGTGTTTCCCTGCTTGGCAGCCATTGTGTACCATTTCATAGCTTTTTTATGATCTTGTTCATGATTTGTAAAATAGACTCCAAGCGTATTTTGCACGTTCCTATCAGATATATATGAGTAACGATTCTTACTGTCGCAATTTACCGCCTCTAGATAGGCTACAGCGGCCTGATAGCGGACAGGGTCTTTATAAAGCATATAAACACAAATAGTATATTTTAGATCATGAAGAAAATCCATTTTAAAATCCTTAGGATATGAATCTTTCACAAGCTTTATTATATCAATGCTACCTAGCAGCACGCCTTCTGAAAGCTCTGCTAGCATGGCATCTATCATTGCAGGATCTTGTTCATAGATTGTATCAAGAAAGTCCCAAGTATCATCATTTAGCCGATGAAGCTTGCAAAATGTGTATGTAAGCAGCTGTAGCAACTCTTTTTTATCATCATAGGCAGCAAATAGTGTCTCTAGCATAGCTGCTCCTCCAGTTGAGACAGTGTCTAGATCGATACGCCATTCGTGTGCTAATGCCATCTCATTTGTAAAAAGCGCTGCTGGCTCTTGCATAGCCTGCAATAGCTGCATCATGCGATAAAATTGTGGCAATTCAGCGGTGGTTATAGTTTCATGAAGCTCATATAGGTAAGATTGAGCCCAATCATGCCCATAAACCTTACGCGAAATAAAATCAGTCGCATATACAGGTGTCCATTCCTTCAGAGTAAACAGTGCAAAGTCGACTCCACCCTCGCCTGTAGTTATATATTTGCTAACCGCATCAAGGTCAAGTTTATCTGCATTAGAATACATGCTATTGGCATAACTCTTGACAATATCCACCATCACTGAATCTAGCTTTTGTTTCCCCATTGTCAATTTATCTCCTTTTTTCTGAATTATTATTGTATGCGATAATATAAAAATGGCAAGAAAATTCACTAAAATTACTCCACATTAGTATTTAAGTGAAAACTAATCGTTGATACATTAAAAAAGTATTTAAATTTTATACATTTTAGATTATATTAGTAGAATAGTATTTATTATGAGGGGTATTGTTATGAGGCTTCCGATTGTTGATGGATTGCAGAAACTTCCAGGTGGGATGATGCTAATCCCGCTACTTCTTGGCTCTGTTGTTGGGACATTTTTCTCAGGTTTTCTCGAGCTTGGTTCGTTTACGACAGCACTTTTTAAAAATGCGGCTTTACCACTGATTGGTCTGTTGATCTTGGCAACTGGTGCACAGATTAATATTCAGCAGAGTGGTGGCGTATTCAAGCGTGTGGGTGTGCTTTTAGTTTCTAAGACCTTCATTCCTGCGGCACTTGTTGTTGCCTATGGCTTTATTTTTGGGCGTGAAGGCATCTTGGGAGTAAGTATGCTTGCGGCTATCATCGCCTTTACCAATTCTAATGGTGGGCTGTGGATGGCTCTTTCTGGGCAGTATGGCAATGAAGAAGACCGTGGCGCGTATATTGCGAGTGGTCTGAACGATGGACCTTTCTTTGCATTAATCGCTATGGGTATGTCTGGCATGGCAACTGTGCCGTGGCAGGCAATTGCTGGCACTATCATCCCATTTATTGTTGGTTTTATTCTTGGTAATTTAGATCGCAAGTTTGCAGACATGTTGAAACCTACAGGCGCAATCACCATTCCATTTTTCTCTTTTGCGCTGGGTACAGGTATCAATCTACAAAACCTGCTGACAGGCGGCGTGACAGGCATTCTGCTTGGCGTAGCTGTTGTGATCATCACAGGCGGCTTGAGCTTCATTGCTTATCGTATGTTTATAAAAGATTCTAATCCAGGCGTTGGCATGGCAGCAGGCACTACAGCTGGCAACGCAGTATCAAGCATCATCGTTGTGACAGCAGCCGATCCTAGCTATGCGATTTTCCAACAGGTTGCCACTGCGCAAGTTGCGGCAGCTGTGCTGGTGACAGCGGTACTCTGTCCTCTATTTACCCACTTTCTCTGTAAACGCTATGCAGCTAAGGGGGCAGTATGAACAAATATGCGGTAATAGCAGATGACCTCACTGGCGCAGGCGATACGGGCGTTCAGTTTTCTAAGGCTGGCTTGCCTACACGCATTTTGCTTGATAAATGGGCTGAATCCAGCCTAGAAGGTGCTGTGGTGGTGGTGGCGCAGACTGATAGCAGGGCTATGTC
>JAITWL010000037.1 GCA_031285285.1 Deferribacteraceae bacterium
TGCCATTACGGCAACTAAACATAGAATCTTTTTCATAATCAATCTCCTTAATTAGATTATATAAAAAAACTTTAAAGGTGCATGCAATATACATACACCTTTAATCTATCTGCTGTGGATATACATCCACAAATTATCAAAAAACTAGTAGCCTACTGCCTGGCCGCCGCGACGAGGGTCAGCACTGCCATGCAATGTGCCATCAGGCAGAATAGCAACGCCTTGCAGTGCGCCAAAGAATCCATCAAGCTCTGTCAACACTGTGAGCTCATGCCCTCTTGCAATCAAAGCATTGCGAGTGGCTTCTGGCCAACGTGCTTCCACGCTAGTTGCTGGAGTGTTGTTATTATGGACGCGTGGAGCGTTATTTGCTTGCTGCATGTCCATATCAAAGTCGATCATATTAATCAACACGCTCGCAACAGCTGTGATGATACGTTGCGCCCCTGGAGAGCCAAGGGTAGCAAAAGATTTGCCATCTTTTAGCACAAGCGATGGAGACATGCTTGATAGTGGGCGCTTGCCAGCGGCTGGAGAATTCGCATGCCCTGGAGTTGTGACAAAGTCATCCATCTGGTTATTCATGATAATACCAGCACCTTCAACGACAGTGAATGCGCCAAAGAGATAGTTGATAGTTTGAGTTATACTAATCATGTTGCCATCTTTATCAATAATAGAGAAAGATGTGGTGTTGCCACTACCCCCACTAACAGCACCTGGATTATATGGGCCAGCAGCCTTTGTCATATCAATGTTTTTAGCTCTTGCATTAGCAAAATCTTTGCTCATAAGCTCAGCTATAGGCACATCAACAAAATCTGTGTCGGCGATATACTGGTTTCTATCAGCAAATGCAAGTTTTTGAGCTTCAATAATAGTATGAACAGCATCTACGCTAGCATAGCCCATTTTGCGCAGGTCAAAATTATCAAGGATGTTAAGTATTTCTACTATAGTGATACCGCCAGAAGATGCAGGTGGCACTGAAACTATAGTGTAATTACCACGATAAGTGCCCTGAACAGGCTCTCTCATTTTAATTGTGTACTTTGCCAAGTCTGCCTTTGTGATCCATGCATTAGCATGTTTAGCGTAAGTTGCTGCTATTTTGTCAGCAATTGCGCCTTTATAGAAGGCGTCTGCCCCATCTTTCTGGATAAGTCTTAAAGAGTCTACCAGTTCAGGGTTGTAATATTTGTCGCCCACTTCTATAGGAAGGCCATTTTTCAAAAATGTTTTTTCAAAAAAGTCTTTTGAAGGCGAGTTTGAAATATCGGCAAGTGAGTCTGTAACAACGCGGTTCATCACATAGTTAGCAGGCACGCCGCTTTCCAGAAGCTTTATGGTAGGCTCTATCAGCTCAGCCCAAGTCATTGTGCCAAAGCGTTTGTGAAGCTCAGCCATGCCAGCCACTTGGCCTGGAACGCCAGAAGCATACCAGCCATAAGATGATTTTCTTGGAACTACATTACCATCTTTATCGACATATATTCTATCATGAGCAGCCGCAGGCGCCATCTCTCTGAAGTCGATAACATAAGACTTTTGATCTTTCACGCTATAAATCATAGCAAAACCACCACCGCCAAGCCCAGAGCAATCAGGCTCTGTTATGTTGATGGCAAAAGCTGTCGCAACAGCCGCATCGAAAGCATTGCCGCCAGCCTTTAGTATGTCAGCGCCTATTTGTGACGCAAGCGGGTGCGCAGCAGCAACCATACCATTTGCAGCGAAAGCATCACGCGTTTCGCTAGTCGGAGCGGGGAAATAATTATTTGCCACAGGCTCTGTTTTAGCACAGCTAATGGTAAATAACATAGACACAGCTACTAAGAGTAGTACCGAAAATCTCTTCATCATTAGTTCCTCCACAATAAATTAATATATAATCCTATCCCTAAGTTTCCAGTCAAAAAAGCTAATAGCCTACTGGTGCTACTGTTTTCGCACACACGAAAGCAAACAGCAATGCGCCAGCTACTAAAAATAGCTTCTTCACAGTCCTCTTTTCCTCCTGAATTAATTCTATATTTAGCTTGGATAGTATCACTGTTTTTACAAAAGTCAAATATATATTTTATTTTTTGTAAATTTATGGAAATGGCTAACCAAGTGGGTTAGCCACGATATTACGTCTATCATCCTACCTCATTTTTTTGTTTTTTACAAGCAAAAATTGGGGATTATGCACTAAAAACCCTTGCTCGCCTTCACAAATTCCAGCACCTTCTCTGCCAGCTCCATTGGCAGCTTTGCCTTCTCATGAATCTGCTCGGCGCTGATGCTTTCATTAGTGTATAGGTCTGGGATAGCTGTCAAAAGTGCCTTGGCGCGTTTCTCGCCCATGCCAGCTATCTCCAATAGCGGTGAGACATGGCGTTTTTTGAGCGATAGATTGCGGGAGTAAGTGATCGCGAAGCGATGCGCCTCATCGCGCATCTTTTGCAGGAAAAGCAGCACGGGATCATTCTTGCGAAATTTGAGCGGGTTCTTACGACCAGGGGCATGGATTTCCTCGATGCTCTCTTCGCTATCGTGTTTCTGTGGGCGTAAAGATCGGCTTTTTGATATTGATAGGCAGGCAGCACTTGAACCTCCAGCTGCTAATGCTTTCACAGCCGCATTCAGCTGTGATATACCGCCATCGATCAGATATAAATCAGCTTCTGTTTCGCTTCCCTCAGCCACGTTCTCCATCTTGCGTGTCATTAGCTCTTTTATGGCATGCACATCGTTATTATCCACTGATTTTATCTTATATTTGCGATAGTCCTTCTTATAGAAGCTGCCTTCCTCGCTTACTACAGACACACCAACTGTGTTATCGCCGCCCAGATGCGAGATATCCATACATTCAACGCGGCTGATCATTTCCCTATCGCAAATTTTTGCTAATCGCACAAATAGATCCTTACCAGCCGTCGCTTTTAGGGTATATTCGATCACTGCATGTTCGGCGTTTTTCTTCGCAAGGCTTATTAGCTCCTTATAGCCACGCTTGCGAATAGTGATCTTCCGACCAGCCATAGCGGCTATGCCTTCGGCCAGCCCGTCAGAGACTTCCTCGCCCTCTGCCACTATCAGCTCAGGATATTGGCGGATATTAGCATAAAATTGCATGATGAAGCGTTCCAGCAGCTCATCTTCATCATTGGAGAAAAAATGCGTCTTCGCGCCAATCAGCCTGCCACCGCGCACAAAAAGCTGCGTAACACTAGCTGTGTGCTCAGTGTCATACTTATAGAATAGGTCTAGATTCCGTGTTTCGCCTGTATTGATAGCCTGCTGCTTGGCAAAAAGCGTATTGATAGCGCGCAGGCGGTCGCGATAGAATGCAGCTTCTTCATAATTCATCTTTTCGGCTGCCTGCTCCATATGATCTTTAAGCTGATGGCGGATTTCCTCCGTTTCACCCTTGAAGAAGCGCTTCACTTGCCCCACTATGGCATTATAATTATCTTGGGAGATGCACTGCTCGCAAGGGCCTACGCATTTTTTGATCTGGTATTTTAGGCAGATTTTGCCAGCTTTCAGCTGAGTGTTAGTGCAGGTGCGTAGCGGAAAAATCCCCTGCATGTATTCGATAGTCTCTTTCAGAGCGCTACCGCTCACAAATGGGCCAAAATACTGTGAATTATGATCGTCAGTCTTGCGAGTGTAGAGCAGGCGCGGGTATTCCTCATTTGTCAGCTTAGCATAGGGGTAGCCCTTGGAATCTTTTAATAATATATTATATTTTGGCTGTTCAGTCTTGATGAGGTTCATTTCGAGCAGAAAGGCTTCCACTTCGCTATTGGTGACGATTGTGCGCACGCTCCGCGCCACAGCAAGCATCCGCTCAGTCTTTATGCTCTTTGCGCCAGCGTTAAAATAAGATGAGAGCCGATTTCGCAGATTCTTAGCCTTGCCAACGTAGATAATACGCTCTCTCAACCCAAGGAAGAGATAGACACCTGGTGAAGTTGGTATATCGGCTAAGTTAATCTCAAACATTTACGCCACTGCCACCATTTCATAGATAATCTTCACAAAGAATATTGCCAGCACAAAGATGATGATAGGTCGGACGATGGTTGTGCCTTTGTGGATGAGCATGCCCGAACCAATATAATTAGCCACCATGCTGAATACTGCTGCCACAAGCCCTAAAACTATCACAGCCTTGCC
>JAITWL010000075.1 GCA_031285285.1 Deferribacteraceae bacterium
CGTTCCGCGGCGCTCATCGCGTCTGTCTAATGGTGCCGAGCTGATATCATCAGCTGCATATACACATTCTGCTGTAATGCCCTCTAGCTCTGCCAATTCGCGCACCAGCTCAAAATTGAGCACATCGCCTGCATGATTAGTAGCCACGAAGAGTACCCCCTTCGCATTAGGCACAACTCTAGCCACTTTAAGCACGCTGCGTGCAGGTGGCGCCATATATACATTGCCAAGCGCAGCGCCATCCGCCAAACCTTCACCCACGAAACCAATTACCCACGGCTCATTACCACCACCACCAGCTATCACAACGGATACTTTATCATCATTCTGCTTGCGTTTAAGCCCCATCACATCAGGAATCGCTTCATAGTGCTCAGAATTCAGCCGCAAGTAGCCATCAAGCATCTCTGGCACTGTATTATCCACGTGGTTGATTAATTTATTCATATATTTTGCACCGTCACTTGCTTCATCAGCTCGTCTACATCAGAAAAATCTGTTAACCCCTTGCAAAATGCAGTGGCACTGCCTGCTGACACGGCGAAGCTCAAAGCCTCAGCTGCTGTCTTTTTGTTAATAATATGGGCTAAAAATGAGCCCAGCATTGTATCACCTGAGCAGGCAGTGTTTACCACTTCGCCATCTGGCGCATTAGCATGCAGAACTGTTGTCTTATTAATATAATATGCACCATTTGCCCCTAGCGAAATCAACACATGCTCAACAGATTCTGCAAGTTTTTTGCCATATTCGATGGCCTCGCTGTCTGTCAATGAGCTTTTGCCCATCCAAGCTGCCAGCTCATCAATATTTGGCTTGATGATGTATGGCTTGTAAGCAAGCGTATTTATCACTGCCTTGCTGCTTGAATCAAGCACCAGCCGCACGCCATTGTGGTTTGCAATTTTTGCTATCTCCACAATGATATCTGCTGGCACACCAACAGGATTGCTGCCTGAGACGCAGAGAGTATCTCCTTGTGTGAAGGAGGCTATCTTATCAAGAAGTCTGGCAACGCTTTCCTTTGGCACAGCTGGGCCAGGGTTCACAAGCTTATATTCTGTCTGTTCAGAATATACTCGGGTGAAGATATTCAGCCGCGTGATCCCTTCCACCTCAATAAAATCAGCGGTAATGCCTTTCTTCTCTAGTTCAGTCTCAATAAAGCTGCCTGTGAAGCCTGCACTAAAGCCTATTGCAGTGGAATCAATCCCCAACATCTTCAATACAAATGAGATATTGACGCCCTTGCCATTCGGCTGCACATCTTGCTCAATCGTGCGATTGACCGCATTTGGTAGATACTTATCCACAGCGATAAACACATCTATCGCAGGATTCATTGTGCATGTATAAATGCTTGGCATAGCTTCACGCCTTACCATTTGAGCCACAGAGCTTCATCTTATGCTCAATAGCTTCTTGCACACGCTGACGCGCTAGCTTACCATATGCTTTTGGGTCATACACTTTTGCATCTGTTAATATCTCTCGCACCGCATTAGTGTAAGCATCACGCAGCTCTGTGGCATAGTTCACTTTGCTGATGCCACATTCTACTGCTTTTCTCACAGCCTCTTCTGGCACGCCAGATGTGCCATGTAGCACTAATGGGATTGCAACTATCTTGCGAACAGCTGCGATACGCTCATAATCGATCACAGGCGTGCCTTTATAATGTCCATGAGCTGTGCCCACGGCGAGTGCTAGAGAATGCACACCTGTTTTCTCTGCAAATAAAGCTGCCTGTGCGGGATCTGTATAGAGTGCGTCTTTATCAGCCACCACATGCGAATCTTCCTTGCCGCCAAGCACCCCAAGCTCCGCTTCCACAGGTATATTTGCAGGCGTAGTCAGTTCTATGACTTTTTTGGTAAGCAGTATATTTTCTTCAAGTGGCAGCTGTGAGCCATCTATCATAATGCTAGAGTAGCCTGCGCGATAAGCCTTGCTACAAAGCTGAAAGCTATCGCCATGATCAAGATGTATAGCCGCAGAGACGCCAAACTCAAGAGCTGCAATCTCGGCCATCTTAAAAAATATTGTAGGCGAAGCATATTTTAGTGTGGAAGGTGTTGTCTGAATTATTAGCGGTGAGCGCTGCGCTGCAGCGGCCATCATGGCTGCCTGCACCATCTCCATGTTTTCCACGTTGAATGCAGGCACAGCGTAGCCATTGGCTTGTGCCGCCAGCAGCATATCTTTTGTTGTTACTATGGGCATAATAAAACCTCCTAAGAATTTCAATATTTCGCCATGATCAGGTTTGTACCTGTGGCTTCTATTTCCCTTTGATCGTTTTCACTCAAATTTGTATCTGAAATAATTTTTGTAAATTTTGATAGTGGTGCGACCCTTCCCATGGCGTATTTACCATATTTGCTACTGTCGCATAGCAGTATTCTTTCTTCAGCGGCGTTTAGCACTTCTATTTTTATCTGAGCTTCTGTTGGGTTGTGCGTTGTCACGCCTTTTTCCGCACTAAAGCCGTTAGTACCAATAAAAGCCTTATTTGGGTAGAATTCGCGCAGGTAAGATTCTGCCGACTTGCCCACACAAGCCAATACATTATGCCGCACCATGCCGCCAACGAAAAATATATTGATATCCCATTCATCTAGAAGCTCGCCAGCTATATTGAAGGCATTAGTGATCACTGTCAGCTCGCGCTTGCCGCCTTCACGGATAAGCTTCGCCAGCTCAAGCGTAGTTGATCCTGCATCCAGAAAGACGACATCTGTTG